>JAUVYD010000040.1 GCA_030603265.1 Dehalococcoidia bacterium | reverse complement strand
TGCAGCAATGCCGGCATGAGAAACATCTGCCCGGGCTCGTATGGACGGAACGTCTTGCTCACGCGTCTCCCCCTCGCTCAGCTTTGCCCCAATTATACCTTCCATACGTGCCCAAAGCTATTACTCGGACAGGCTCCTAGGGGAAAAGGGGCAATCAGGCGGAACTGGTGAAGAACAAAGGAGGATTGAAAAGAAGTCGGGGCGAGAGGACTCGAACCTCCGGCCTCAGCGTCCCGAACGCTGCGCGCTACCAATCTGCGCTACGCCCCGTTTAGCCATGCTATTATATAGGTCTTCAATGAACGCGGCAAACATGAAGTACTTCGTACTCATCATGGACGGTGCCGCAGGTTGGGGACTTCCGGCCCACGAGGGCAAGACCAGCCTCGAACTTGCGAGAACGCCGTACCTTGATGCCCTCGCACGGGAGGGCACAGTCGGCGTTGTTCGCACCGTGCCGGTTGGCATGGAGCCCAGCAGCGCTTGCGCGTGCATGTCGCTTCTCGGGTATGACCCTCGAGTTTACTACAGAGGAAGGGGGTCGATTGAAGCCCGCAGCATGGAGATACCGATAGGGCCTGGCGAAATCGTGTTCCGCTGCAACCTCGTGAGCGTGCGGGATGGCAGGATGGACAGCTATAGCGCGGGGTACATCAGCAACGATGAGGCACACAGGCTTGTCGCGGCGCTCAATTCCGCCCTTGGCGACCACGAGGTGAGCTTCTTCCCCGGTATCAGCTACAGGCATATCTGCAAGATAAGTGGACGCGAGGAAACACTCGAGGCTGAATGCACTCCCGCACACAACATACCGGGAGGACTCATTGCAGAGCATCTTCCCAGAGGCAACGGAAGCGACTACCTTCGCGAGCTGATGGTTCGGTCCCGGGAAGTTCTCGAGGGCCATCCTGTCAATCTTGAGCGTGAAACGCGCGGAGAGGCCCCCGCGAACATGATCTGGCTCTTCTGGGGTAGCGGGCAGATTCCGCCGATGCCCTCCTTCCGTGACACATTTGGCCTGAGTGCGGCCATGACTTCGGGAGTGGACCTCCTCCTTGGCCTTGCGAAGATGCTCGACATGCGTGTACTCGAGATTCCCGGTGTTACGGGGGACACTGCGAATGACTATGCGGGGCAGATGAAGGGGGCAATCGAGGCACTGGAAACATGTGATCTCGTGGTCGCACATGTTGAAGCTCCTGACGAGGCGGGCCACGATGGGGCGGTTGAGGACAAGGTGCAAGCTATTGAGCGGATAGACAGCGAAATGGTGTCAGTCCTTCGTAAGCTTGAGAGAAAGAGAGTCAGGGTCCATGTGGCCCCTGATCACCCCACCCCGATTGAGGTGCGGACGCACGTCGCAGACCCTGTACCGTTCCTGCTCTGGGGTGCGGGCATGGATGGCAACGGCGCCTCCGGTTTCACGGAACGCCAGGCCTTGAGCACAGGGCTCGCTCTCGATGAGGGGCACCGGATTATGGCGATGTTGACGTCCTGAGGGAGTTCACAATGGCAGTGATAGTCCAGAAGTATGGCGGCAGTTCCGTGGCTGACGCCGCGAAGATACGCAACGTTGCGCGGCGCATAGGACGCTGCAAGGATTCAGGCAACGAGATGGTTGTTGTCGTGTCCGCGATGGGCGACACGACCGACGAATTACTATCCCTTGCCCGGCAGATGACCGACCGCCCTGATGAGCGGGAACTGGACGTGTTGCTCTCCACAGGAGAGATGGTATCGAGTACCTTGATGGCGATGGCCCTGAAGAGCGATGGTCACCCGGCCGTGAGCCTGACGGGGCTGCAGGCGGGAATCCAGACCGATTCGAGCCACAACAAGGCACGGATAGAGCGAATTGACCCGCAGCGCATTGTCGGCGAACTGAAGAAGGGCAACATAGTGATTGTGGCAGGGTTTCAGGGCGTCACCGCGGACATGGATACGACGACGCTCGGCAGGGGTGGCTCGGATACCACGGCGGTGGCTCTGGCGGCAAGCCTGGGAGCGGAAGTCTGCGAGATATACTCTGATGTGGAGGGCGTGCTATCCGCTGACCCCCGGGTAGTGCCCGGTGCCGTGAAGTTGTCGAGGATAGGTTACGAGGAGATGCTGGAGCTTGCAACCTACGGCGCGAAGGTGATGGCGCCCAGGGCCGTGGAGTTGGGGCAGGTCTACGGGATGCCTATTCTCGTGGCATCGAGCAGCAGCGACGTGCCCGGCACTCTCATCTGCAAGGAGGCTTCCATGGAATTGCGCAACAGGGTGAGCGGCATCGCTCACGACAGGAACGTCGCGAAGATTACCGTCATCGGCGCGCCCGACCACCCGGGGACGGCAAAGGACATCTTCGAGCCACTGGCCCGTGCGAACATCAGCGTTGACACTATCGTGCAGAACGCAGGCACCGACAACGTGACGGACGTCACGTTCACGGCTGCGCGCACCGACCTCGTGAAGGCACTATCGATAATTGAGCCGGTTGCAAAGAAGCTGGGAGCCGCGAAGGTCGTCAGGGATGAGACTCTCGCCACGGTGAGCATAATAGGCACCGGGATGCAGAACACGCCCGGCTATGCCGCGCGGATGTTCCGGGCGATGTACGAAGAGAATATCAATATCGAGCTGATAACGACATCCGAAATCCGGATAACATGTATCATCAGCGAGGCGCGAGTGGAAGACGCCGTGAGAGCGCTTCACCGCTCGTTTGAGGTGGAATTCCGTCAGCCGGAGTGACTCAGCGATTCGGGACTGCAACGAAGAGACGACGTACTGTGACACTGCAGCAGGAAGAAGACCGCACTCGGCTCGGCAGGAAGCTCGGCCAACAGGCCGTAGCCCTGACGGTGGAGGGAAGATGGGATGAGGCCGTGGCGGCCAATCAGGCGATACTGGAGAGATTTCCAGACGAGGTGGCTGCGTGCAATCGCCTTGGGAGAGCCCTCATCGAGCTCGGGCGGTTCGCCGAGGCCGCCGAAGCGTATCAGAGGTCTCTGGAGATACACCCTGGTAATTCCATCGCGATGAAGAACATCGAACGGCTCAAGACATGGACGGGCGCAGGGCAGTTGGAGGAGGAGAGGCCCCGCGGACTTGGGAAGGAGTTCTTCGCTTCGGCGGTTGGCAAGACGGGCGTTGTTGTCCTCACCAACGTGTCGGCACTCGACCGCATAGGAGAGATTGGTGCGGGTGGGGTTGTCGCATTGCGACGGCGAGGACAGCGGGTCTATGTAGAGGATAGTGAGGGGCACTTGCTGGGAGTGTTGGATCCCAAACACGGCGCGCGGCTCGCGAAGCTGATGCAGGGCGGGAATGAGTACAGCGCAACTGTGTTAACAACAAGTGAGGGCGGCACGCAAGTGCTCGTCAGGGAGGATTTCCAGCACCCGAGCCAGGTGGGGCAGGCATCGTTTCCTCCCACGCAGGCTGACAGGCTGTATGGCCAACTGGACCGGGTGTCGCCTGTCGAGACTCCGCCGATAGTCGACCAGGCCCGGCGACCTGCCGCCTCCACGGAGGGGATGAGTGATGGCGAGGCAGGGGAGTCCTTCTCGGGAGAAGAGGACAGAGGGTTGCTGGAAGGGTTCACGCTTGTGGAGAAGCCAGGAGACAAAGAGGGGAGTGTCGAGTGACAGGTATTGGCCTTGGAAAACCCATTGATATCGAGCAGGAGATGAAGCGCTCCTACCTCGACTATGCCATGAGCGTTATCGTCGCTCGGGCGCTTCCTGACGCGCGTGACGGCCTGAAGCCGGTCCAGCGGCGAGTGCTCTTCGCGATGGAGGAACTCGGGATTCGCCCGAACACCGCGTACAAGAAGAGCGCACGCATCGTCGGTGAAGTGCTCGGTAAGTATCACCCACACGGAGACTCCTCCGTGTACGAAGCCATGGTCCGAATGGCGCAGAATTTCTCTCTCCGCCATCCCCTCGTCGACGGCCAGGGTAACTTCGGCAGCGTGGACAATGATCCTCCCGCCGCCATGCGATACACGGAAGCGCGGCTCGCCCCCATCGCGGCGGAGATGCTCGTCGACATCGACAAAGACACCGTCGATTTCGTGTCGAACTTCGACGATTCACTGAAGGAGCCCTCAGTCCTTCCTGCGCGGATTCCCAACCTCTTGGTCAACGGGGCATCAGGCATCGCGGTTGGAATGGCCACCAACATCCCTCCCCACAATCTGGGCGAGGTCTGCGACGCGATCGGGCACCTTATCGAGAACCCTCTTGCCGGCAACGCAGAGCTGATGCAGTTCGTGAAAGGGCCGGATTTCCCCACGGGGGCCATTATCCTTGGCACCGAGGGTATACGGAACGCGTATTCCACAGGACGTGGCAAGGTGGTCATGCGCGCGTGCGTGGAGGAGATAACCACCAAGAGCGGGAAGCGGCAGATTGTGATTACCCAGATACCGTACCAGGTGAACAAAGCCGCACTCGTTGAGAGAATCGCGCAACTTGCCAAGGAGAAGAAAATCACCGGCGTTGCCGAGGTGAGAGACGAGTCGGACAGGGAAGGCCTGCGGGTTGTTATCGACCTCAAGAAAGAGGCGCAGGTCGGCCGCCTCCTGAACAACCTCTATCGGCACACCGCTCTGCAGACGATCTACTACGTCAACATGGTGGCCCTCGTCAACGGCAAGCCACAGACGATAGACCTGAAGGAGGCGCTCACCTGCTACATTGAGTTCCGCACGGATGTCATCACGAGGCGTTCTCAGTTTGATCTCGAGAAGGCGTCGAAACGGGCGCACATCCTCGAGGGCCTGCAGATTGCACTGGACAACCTGGATGAGGTGATAGCCGTCATTCGGGGCTCCGAGACGGTGGAGGCGGCGCGAGACAACCTCATGGCCCGATTCGAATTCTCTCAGGAGCAGGCACAGGCAATCCTGGATATGCCCCTGCGCCGACTGGCGCACCTGGAGCGCGAGAAGATCGCCCAGGAGTATGCGGACCTACTCAAGACCATTGCCTATCTGGAGGATTTGCTCGCGAATCCCAGGAAGATACTGCGTCTGATCCGTGACGATGTAGTCGAGGTGAGGAACAAGTTTGCCAACAAGCGGCGGACGGAGATATGGGAGGAGGAGGCCACACAGTTCAGCAACGAAGACCTCATTCCGCACCAGAAGACGATAGTGACTCTGACTGCCAACGGTTTCATCAAGCGCCTGCCCGCGAGCACCTACAGGGTGCAGCACCGCGGCGGACGGGGTGTCATGGGCATGGTGACCCGGGATAACGACGCGGTGCGGCACGTTCTTGTAGCCGACACGCATGACAGCCTCCTTTTCTTCACGGGTCGGGGGCGCGTGTACAGCATCAAGTGCTATCAGCTTCCTGAGGAATCATCGCGCACGGCGAAAGGCACGGCGATTGTAAATGTAGTGCCCGTTGACCTGAGCGAGGAGATAACGGCGCTTGTGAGCGTTCCTAAGTTCGAGCCGAACAGCTTCCTGGTCATGGCGAGCCGCCGAGGGGTCGTGAAGAAGACGCCGCTTGAGAAGTTTGCCTCCATCCGCCGTTCAGGCGTTGTTGCAATCAACCTCAGGGAAGATGACCATCTCGTGTCCGCGCGGGTCGTCGGGGGCAGCGGAGAGGTCGTATTGGTGAGCCAGAACGGTCTGGCCAACAGGTTCAAGGTGGAGGAACTCCGCACTGCTTCCAGAAGCAGCGGGGGGGTGCGCGGCCTGCGACTCGCAGGCGACGAGATTGTCGGCATGGACCCTGTTGCCATCGATGTTTACCTCTTGTCGGTGTCGGAGAGAGGTTATGGCAAGCTGACGCGTGTCAACAGCATCCCCGTGCACAAGCGAGGCGGCAAGGGCCTCCGCGCCCACAGGGTCGGGGTTGAGACAGGGAAACTCGCCGTAGCGCAGCTCGTGCCGCCTCAGGGTTCGCTCGTGCTGCTATCCTCCACGGGCAAAGTGGTAGTCATCCCGGTGGAGCAGATTTCCGTGCAGAGCAGGAACGCGCGGGGGGTCCACCTGATGGCGCTTGAAGAAGGGGAAACCGTCGTTTCGGTCACTGCCACGGGTAGCGTGGAGATGGCCGTGGGCTAGCTTGCGACCGGGTCCGGCTCGATTGCTGCCGGCGCGGGCGCTTTGCCACGGGGAAGGAGACATTGCCCTATGAACCTGGTATTCATACATGGCTCAGGCAACACCGGAGTCATCTGGAAGCACCAGACGGACTACTTCGTTGGCTCTGAGGCCATCAATCTCCCGGGACACCTGTCCGAAGGGGAGGCGTGCACAAGCGTCGAGGATTATGCAGTCTGGCTGCATGGATACCTGTCCGGGAAAGGCTACTCACAGCCTGTGCTTGCGGGACACTCGCTCGGTGGCGCTATCGCTCTGCAATATGCACTGGATTATCCCGGGGATGTCGGTGGACTCATCCTCGTCGGGACCGGCGCCAAGCTGAGGGTGGCCCCGCACGTCCTTCAGACTATTGAGAAGGGCATTCAGGATCCGGATTCGTGGCTGACCGAGTTTGTCGAGCCGCAGCTTCGCCGCATCGTCGACACGGTTGTCGAAGTGGCGACCAGGGAAACCGGCATGGATGCCGAATTGAGACGGAAGGTTCTGGCGGAGACTGCCCGGGTGGGAGCCAGAGTTCAGGTGAATGACTTCCTCTGCTGTGACAGGTTCAATGTCATGGAAAGATTGCGCGAGATAAGCGTGCCGGCGCTCGTGCTCTCGGGGAGCTGGGACGTGATGACGCCTCCAAAGTATGGCGCGTACCTTGCGGGCAACATCGAAGGGGCAAGGCAGGTGGTTATTGAGGGAGGGACACACCACTTCTTCGGGGAAAAGCCGGACCAGACCAACAAGGCCATAGAGGACTTCCTCAAGGCGCTGTAGTCGTTCCCGGGCCGAGTCTGGAGGCGCAGCCTTCTTCCCACTGCTGCAGCCCGCATGCGTTGCAGCTTTCGGTTCGACAGTCAGGCGTCGGTTCCTCCGAGACCATCCTCCTGTGCTCCCTCACAAGGTAGGCTTGTGAGACTCCCGTGTCGATGTGAGCCCAGGGGAGCGGCTCGTCGAGCGAGCGCTCGCGGTTGGCGTAGTCTTCCAGCCGGAGCCCGCAGGACTCGAAGGCAAGCAGCCAGTTGTCGTAGCTGAAGCTCTCACCCCATGCATCAAACCTGCTGCCAAGCTGCCACGCGCGGAGGATTGCCTTGCCCACCCGCCGGTCTCCCCTCGAAAGCGCGGCTTCGACCTGACTGACGTGAGAGTCAGACCAGGAGAGCTTGACGCGGTCCGTGCGCAGGCCTTTCTTCAGCAAATCCACCTTTGAGAAGACCTGCCGCTCATCCTCCTGCGCCGCCCACTGGCAGGGAGTGTGAGGTTTTGGAACGAGGAGGTTCACGCTCACACTCAAACGAGAGAGGGAGCCTGCCCGGGCAATCCTGCGCACGAGGTCGGTGATGCCCTCGATGTCCTCCCCCGTCTCGGTGGGCAGTCCCATCATGAAATAGAGCTTGAGCTTCGTCCAGCCACCCTTGAGCAGCGCCTCCAATGTGCTGAACACATCATCCTCGGTGACGTTCTTGTTGATTGCGCGCCTCAAACGCTCTGTTCCTGCCTCCGGCGCGAAAGTGAACGAGCTGCTTCGTCGTCCGGGAACACTCTCAAGCAGGCGAACGGACTCTGGCCCGAGCCTGAGGCTGGGGAGAGAAAGCGAGATGTTCTGTCGGCGGCAGAGTGGCTGCAGGTCGGCGACGAGTTCCTCGATCTCCGGGTAGTCGCTGCTGCTGAGAGACAAGAGCGACAGCTCGCTGTAACCGCAGTTGGCCGCCAGTTCTTCACACGCGTCCACGATTTGCGCGCGGTCGCGGATTCGTGACGGGCGGTCAATCATGCCTGCCTGACAGAAGCGGCAACCACGCGTGCAGCCCCTCTGTATCTCCACGCTCGCGTAGTCGTGCACGGCCTCAAGGAACGGCACAACAGGGCGTGTCGGTGGCGGTGGCAGGACGGGAACTATCCGGCGGGTGATGGAAGGGGCTGCCTCGGCAGCCGCGGGTTCGAGCGACTCGAACAAGCCGTCAGCGTTGTAGCGCGCCGTGTAGAGGGCAGGTACATAGACCCCGGGAATCCGGGCTGCTGCTCTCAGGAAGTGCTGACGTTCGGTTCCGTACGCGCGGAAGGAGTCGAGAAGCTCCGGGAGTCCCTCCTCTGCCTCGCCAATGAAGAAGAGGTCGATGAAGTCGGACATCGGCTCAGGATTGACGGAGCAACTGCCGCCGGCGATGATGACGGGGTG
Organism: Dehalococcoidia bacterium; assembly: GCA_030603265.1. GTDB lineage: Bacteria > Chloroflexota > Dehalococcoidia > GIF9 > AB-539-J10 > SKVJ01. The sequence continues at coordinate 642 of JAUVYD010000040.1, read as the reverse complement.
TCTTCCGTCTCTCTGCTCACGCAGAACAGGTATGCCTCCCAGGTCGAGCACGGTCAGCACGTTGGTGTAAGTGAGCTCGTATCCCAGCGAGAACGCCACAATGTCGAACTCATCCAGCGAATGCCTGGTCTCGAGTGAGAAGAGGCGTTGTCTGCTGCTTCGCAGCAGTTCTTCCATGTCAGCCCATGGGGTGAACACTCGCTCCGCGATGACGTCCGGCTGCCTGTTCAATATCTCGTAGAGGACGGGCAGCGCGAGGTTGGACATCCCCAACTCGTAGGTGTCCGGGTAGCACAGAGCGATGCGCAGAGATGCGCTATCCCAGCCCCTGGCAACGGAGTTCCACTCGCCGCCGGTGTACCTGGCGGGACGGGATACCTGATGGAAGGCGGATTCCGGAAAGCTCACAATTTGTTCCCGCATTATAGTCGCTGGGGCGCAGGCACTCAATTCGGGCGACAGGCCCGCAGCTTCCCTGTACTCGTTGACCGGTTGTCGCGTCGAAGCCTAGAATACGACTTCATCATCATGAAGGCACTTGTGCAACGTGTTCTTGCCGGCTCAGTGACCATTGACGAGGTAGTTGTCGGACGTATCGGGCCCGGACTGGTCATCCTGCTTGGCGTTGGGCGTGAGGACACT
>JAUVYD010000218.1 GCA_030603265.1 Dehalococcoidia bacterium | reverse complement strand
ACGTGAGCTTCTCCATGACGGCAGGCGAACGAGTGTGCATCATCGGCCCAAACGGCGCGGGAAAGACGACCATGCTGAAAATCGTGAGCGGTCTGCTGAAGCCTTCTTCCGGTGAGATACTGTTCGCCGGAGAGCGCATCGACCGTCTTGCGGCTCACCGCGTGGCCGCGCTGGGAATTACGCAGATGTTTCAGGACATTCAGCTGTGCGGGAATATGTCGGTGATTGACAATGTCATGACGGGGTGTCACGTGTGGAGCAAGGCTGGCCTCATTGCCACAGGTCTGGGCCTCAGTTCAGCCTTGGGAGAGGAGGCGGCGATTCGGCGTGCCGCAGTGCAGCAACTGGAGGATTTGGGCCTTGGGCGCAGGGCGAACTCCGAGACGCGTGCGTTGTCGTGGGGCGAACAGAAGCTGGTCGGCCTGGCGCGGGCACTTGTTGCACGGCCCGCCCTGTTACTGCTCGATGAGCCCTACGGTGGTCTGGTGCCTGACGAAATTGATATGCTGAGCCGGCTCCTCCGGAATCTGTCGGCCGGAGGCATGACCGTATTGATGGTCGAGCATCTGACTGACATAGTGATGGATGTGGCCGAGAGAGTGATTGTGCTGCACTACGGCGAGAAGATTGCCGATGGACCACCGCCGCAGATACGCGACGATGAGAGGGTCATTGCAACCTACCTTGGTGAATAGTAAGGATACGGGAGAGAGACCGGTGGCGTCTGAGGACGGAAGCGTAGTTCTGGAGATGAGAGGTGTGTGGGCCTCCTACGGCCCATTCACGGCACTGAGCGGCGTGTCGCTAGCGCTCGGCCACGGTGAGATTGTAGCGTTGATTGGTCCCCATGGGGCGGGGAAGAGCGCAGCCCTTAAGGCCATCTGTGGTCTGTTGCCCGTGACGCAGGGGGAGATACTCTACAACGGAGGCCGCATAGACGGTCTGTCTATCGAAAAGCTTGTGGCTCTTGGTATCTCGTATGTAGACGAGCAGCGACTCATCTTTCCGTCCATGAGCGTGATGGACAATATCCTCCTGGGCACCTACGCGCGATCGAGACACGGCAACGGGGCGGCTATTGCGGAGGATATCGGGACTGTATTCAAACTGTTCCCGGTTCTGGATGAGAGGCGAAAGCAGAGTGCCGGCACACTGTCGGGGGGGGAGAAGCAGATGCTGGCCATCGGGCGAGCATTCATGTCCGCTCCCAGACTTCTGTTGCTTGATTGCCCGTCGCTGAGGCTCGCCCCGATACTTGTGAAGGCAGTGATGAGCGCCATCTCCGAGCTCCGCAAGCACGGCATTACGACGCTGCTGGTCGAGCAGAACGTGCGGGCGGTGAGCCACATCGCCGACCGGGGCTACTTCATGGAAAAGGGTGAGGTTGTGGCGAGTGGCAGACCTGCGGAGCTCCTCTCCTGGTCGAATGGCAGTCGCCTGGTCTCGTGAGCGCTACTGCCGGACGCGCACGCCGTACATGTCCATCAGACTCCTCCTGTCCATCTTGCCCGACCCTGTCTTGGGCAGGCTCTCCAGGAAGCGTATGTCTTGTGGCATCTTGTAGCTGGCAAGGTTCTCACTACAGAAGCGACGGATATCAACCGGCGTAGTGTGTGTGTTCTCACGGGGTACTACGAAAAGGGTCGGAATCTGATTGCCCCGTCCGTCCTTGATTCCTACCAACGCCACCTCCGCAACAGCAGGGTGCGTGAGCAGCACATTCTCCACCTCTGTCGGAGGTATTTTCGTGCCGGCTGAGGTGACGATGATGAAGGACTTCTTCTCGATGTATTCCATGTATCCTTCGTCGTCCATGCGGAAAAGGTCGCCTGAGTGAAACCAGCCGTCATGCAATACCCGTGCAGTTAGCTCGGGAGCATTGTAGTAGCCTTTCATCATCTGTGGGCTGCTGCACATGAACTCGCCCACCTCACCGACGGGAACCTCATTCCCATCGTCGTCGAGCAGCCGAACCTCTTGAATCGGTTTGCCGGCTGTGCCGAGCTTGCGATTGTGGATGTCGCCGAAGACGCTGCCGACCGCCTCGGTTGTGCCGTAGACCTCGCACAACGTCAACCCGTACTTGCGCTCAAGCTCCGCCATCAGGTTCCGTGAGGCCTTCGCTCCGGCGGTGACTGCCACCCTGAGGGACGTCAAATCGCAGTCCTGCAGCGTCGCCTCGTCGACCATGGCGAGGGCGTTGAACATCGCAGGCACACCCACAAGTATTGTGGCTTTCTCTTGCTGCACAACCTCGAGCAGCCTGTGTGGTGTGAAGCGCGGGACGAGCACCATCGTGGACCCTTTGAGTACGGAGATGAGTGCGACAACCGCGAGGCCCAACAGGTAGAAGAACGGTATCATGCCCACTGTGATGTCATCAGCAGTCTGCTCCAGTCCCGGCGCGATTATCGTGGCGGCCTCCATGAGTGAGCTGTGGGTGTGAACAACGCCCTTCTGCTTCCCGAGCACGCCGGACGTGTAGATGATTGCGGTCTCGTCCCCCGCGTCGACCTCCACATCGGGCAGCGTCGCGGGTGCATCATGGAGGAGTTGCGCGAGTGGCGCAGTGTCCCTTTCATACACCCGGCGGAGTCCTCCCATTGCGGGGATGACCTCCTCGAGGGCCCCGGCGAAGCTGCTCTCGGTGAGCAGCACCGAGGAGTCCGAGTCCCGCAGCAGGGTGTCGTAGTCGTGAGGCTTGAGCATCGAGTTGAGGATGACTGTCTTGCCTCCCGCCTTCACGATGCCGAAGTAGTTGACCAGCCACTCCGGGCAGTATGACATCAGCAGTGCGACGTGGTCTCCCTTCTTCAGGCCGGAGTCAAGCAGCACGTGTGCGACTCTGTTTGAGAGCTCGTCGAGCTCACGATAGCTCAGTCTCTGGTTGTCCAGGACAAGCGCCGTCCGCTCCGGATACCGCTGTGCGGTCGCCACAAGGATGTCTCGAATCGTCAACATGGCCCTGCCTCCTTCGCATGGGACGTCGTGTGGAATTATCCCACTGCAAAGCTGCCATGACAATGGGTCTATGATGGGTAGG
>JAUVYD010000245.1 GCA_030603265.1 Dehalococcoidia bacterium | reverse complement strand
TGCGGCTCGGGGATACTCGACGCGCTCGCCGAACTCCTCAAGCACGGTGCGGTGGATCGCAGGGGACGGCTCAAGGCCGACCACCCCCGAGTCAGGACAATTGACGGCGGGCGTGAGTTCGTCCTCGTGTCCGCGGAAGAGCGCAATGGCCGGCCTGCTCTCGGCCTCACGCAGCAGGACATCCGACAGCTCCAGCTCGCGAAGGCCGCCATAGAGTCCGGGATTCACGTCTTGCTGCAACACGCAGGTATGGCTCCGGGGCAACTCGCATCCGTCATAGTCGCAGGGGCATTCGGTACATACCTCGACCTCAGGAGCGCCATCGCGATCGGCATGCTGCCCTCGCTGCCACTTGAGCGGTTCCGGCAGGTCGGCAATGCAGCCGGCGCGGGAGCCAAGCTGGCTCTCACGTCCACCTCGCTCAGAAACAAGTCACGCTCGCTCGCCCAGAGTGTCGGCTACGTGGAGTTGGCCACCGCACCCGGTTTCATGAAACGATTCGTCGAGAGCACCTATCTCACCTCATTCGAGAGCAACGGAGGGTAACACCGTGGAGACAAGGGTATGGAGCAAGACGAGGGAAGTCGTCATCAGTGACACCGGACCGACCGTGCTCATCGGAGAGCGCATCAATCCTACGGGCAAGAAGAAACTGCAAGCAGCGCTCCTGCAGGGCAACCTCGATATCGTGAGGACGGAGGCAATCGAGCAAGTGGCGGCGGGAGCCGACATCCTCGACGTGAATGTGGGTGTGACGGGAGTTGACGAGGTGCAACTCCTTCCCGAGGCCGTTCGCGCCGTGATGGAGGTCACCGACGTGCCTCTCTGCATCGACAGCGGTAACCCCAGGGCGCTGGAAGCCGCCCTCAAGGTGTACGAAGGACGCGCGCTCGTGAACTCGGTGACAGCCGAGGACTCATCTCTGCAGGATGTTCTCTCACTGATCAAGGAACACGGGGCGGCCGTCATCGGGCTGACTATGGACGAGAAGGGCATCCCGCAGGACCCCGCAAGACGACTTGAGCTTGCGCACAAGATACTGGAGCGCGCCGAGAGCATGGGCATTGGCAGAGAAGATGTGGTCATCGACTGTCTCAACATGCCGGCGGCGGCCAGCCCTGACACGTCTGCGACGCTGATCAGTGCCCTGACAAGGGCACGGGCCGAACTCGGCTTGAACATGACGCTCGGGGCCAGCAACATCTCTTTCGGTCTGCCCGAGCGCTCACTGCTCAATGGCGTGTTTCTCGCCATCGCCATCCACCTCGGCGTGAACTGCCCGGTGGTGGACGTGGCCAAGGTACGCCACTACGTCCTGGCCGCCGATGCACTGCTCGGTCGCGACCAGTATATGCGGCGCTTCATCAAGGACTTCAGGCGCCGCCAGAAAGAAACGCTGAATCAGCAGTCGTAGCACCGAAGGCCTTGCGTGGAGAACCAGAGGACTTCTCTGGCACGTACAAGCCACCATGGGCGGCACAGTTCCACCAACCTCACGCGCACGTAGCCGCCAGGTCCCGCTGACAACACAGGCGGTGTCAGGCGCCTCGGTTGTTTATTCCTTGCGTGTCCCCTGCGCGAGGAATACAATAGCCGACAGTCATGGAAGCAAGCCCCGCTGCCTTTCTGTCCGCCTCGCACTCCACGTACAGATACCGTCGCGGCCATCTTCCGGGAGCAGCGCCATGAGCGACCACAGCGTCGCATCGGGCCTCGAGAAGTTCCGCTCCGGGTGGAAACCTTATGTCCTGCAAAGCCTCGTCGCCGGACTCACCACCTTCATGATTCTCCTCTTTCTCACCCTCGAGCACGCGGTGGTGATTGCGGCCCTCGGAGCGAGCGCATTCATCGTCTTCGGGCGCCCGTTCGATCTGACCGCTCGACCACAGAATCTCATCGGAGGGACCCTGGTTGGCTTCGCTGTCGGCTCGCTGTGCGCCGTTATCCCGCACCTTACGACTGTCAGCACGCTTGCGTGCTACGCTCTGTCCGTCGGACTCTCGATACTGATCATGTCGATTCTCAACATGCAGCACCCCCCGGCAGCCGGAACCGCCCTTGGCATGTCCATACGCGGCTGCTCCGAGGAAGCCTTTGCCGCCGTGCTCACAATCACTCTTGTGCTTGCAATCGTGCACTTCGTCCTGAAACCACGACTTCGCAACCTGTT
>JAUVYD010000191.1 GCA_030603265.1 Dehalococcoidia bacterium | reverse complement strand
CCGGGGGCACAGCGTCAGAGGGAATGGTGCTTGATAACATCCTCGTTCCACTCGATCCCATTGCCAGGCCTGTCCGGAACAACCAAGGACCCGTTCTCAAGCCTGAACGGTTCCGTCAAGAGCGGGTCTGCCCAGTTCTGCCATTCCAGCCAATGTGCAGTTTCGGTAACGCGCATGACATGAGCAGAGACTTCCGGATAGAGATGGGTCGACACGGGAATGCCGGCAGCACCTGCGATAGCGGCAGAGCGCAACCAGCCCGTCACGCCGCCGATGCGCATCATGTCGGGCATTACGTAATCACATGCGCCACCCACAACTGCTTCATATAGAGCACGAGGGCCATAGAAGTTCTCTCCAATTTGAACCGGTGTCTTCAGTTCGCGAGTGAGCTGCACATACCCTGACCTGTTGTTGTAGACAATCGGTTCCTCCAACCAATATAACCCCTGGTCATCAAGCGCGTGACACCGATGCAATGCCTCACCCAGTGTCAGTCCCTGGTTGAAATCGCACATCAGCTTCATGTCCGAACCCACAGCCTCTCGTATCGCGGCGATAGCCGCAATGTCGTCGTCAACACGGTCTCGGCCCAGTCGAAGCTTCAGCCCGCGAAAACCTCCTTCATCGACGAGTTCCCTGGCCTCTTCTGCGAGGGTTTCTACCGGCGTCAACCAGAGCCCGTTGCTGTTGTACGCAGGCACCGGGCCAAGGGTGCCACCAAGAAAGACTGCAAGCGGCATTCCGGCGGCTTTGGCCAGAGCATCCCATGCGGCCATGTCGAGCCCCGCGACCGCAATCATCGACATACCCTCGCGACCCACCAGATGAAGCGAATTAGTCCCCTTCTGGTAGATGTCGAACGGTGCGACAGGTTGGCCTTTGAGCATCTCGGCCAGGTCAAGAATCGCAGGCATGAGATAGCGGACTGACTTCCTGATGTAAGGTTCGAGGTAGCTATGCCCGACGATTCCTTCTTCAGTGTAGAGGTCGATCAGGATGAGCGGCCACTCGACAAACTCTCCCACCTTCGAGACAATGGGCCGCGTCAAAGGCAAGCTGACCGGCCGAACTTCAACCTTTCTTAGCGTGAGTTTCTCATGTTTCACTGGTGTGCCCCTCCGTTTGAGTTACAGTTGCCCAGGATTCACTGACAGCCTGACTGTGCTCATTCATGTGATTAGTGACACCTCAGCTCCCGTTTCTGATTTCGCCGGTGGCGCCGGAGAGCGTCCGTCGGGTGAGGTGCCCCGATTCCTCGTGTGGGTGGATGCTATCACACGCTTGTTCCCATTTCAGAAGAGCCTGATTCAATACGGATATCTTGAGTGTACCGGGCGCACGTCCACTACATCGCCGAAGCCCTGCAACACCCCAAGCGCGAACGGAGGCTGGCAGGAAGGGACATGGACTGTACGGAGGCACGGACTCCGGAAAGAGATAAGTATGGTGTCCCCCGAACTTCCCATTCTCACGTTATGTCAAGAGCTAGCCGTGGCACCCCTTCCGATTAGTGGTACGCTTGGAGCCGCCCGAGCGAGTCAATCGATGGAGGAGTCGAAATGGTGAAGACGGCAGCGACAGGATATAGCCCGACGGTCATGGTTGCCATCGAGCAACGCTTCCCTGAAAGCACGCGAATCATCAGCGATGACCTTGCGGCACGCATACTCCCGGCCGCTACCCGGCTGAGGATGCTGCTCTGGCCCCGAGACCTGATGGTCAGAATCACGGAGAAGAAAGTGCCCGGTGTGTGGGGCGGTATCCTGTGCCGGAAGCGCTACATCGATTACAGGCTGGCTGAGGCTGCGGGCGGTCAAGTCGAGACGGTGGTGAACCTGGGAGCCGGCATCGACACCCGGGCCTACCGGCTTCCGGCTCTGGCGAGACTCCCGGTCTTTGAGGTCGACCTGCCGGAGAACATCAATGCCAAGCGATCGAGACTAATGAAGGTGCTCGGCGAGGTCCCGGCTCACGTGACACTGGTGCCGATTGATTTTGACCGAGAAGACCCTGGGGCTGTGCTTGCGTCAAACGGCTACGCGGCGGAGATGAGAACCTTCTTCATCTGGGAGGGGGTCACGCAGTACCTGACCGAGGAGGGCGTCAGGGCAACCATGGACTTCCTGGCAAAGGCGCCTGCGGGCAGTCGCCTGGCGTTCACATACATTCGCAAGGACTTCGTGGATGGAGAAGTCTTCTATGGCCACGAGTACATCTACAAGACACTGGTCTTGAAGGGCAAGAACTGGCGCTTCGGAATGGACCCCGAGAACGTGGCTGACTTCCTCAGCGGGTATGGTTGGCGCGTGCTGGAGCACCTCGGCTTCGATGAGCTTGCCGAACGCTACGTGAAGCCGACCGGACGGAAGCTCCTGTCCATGCCAATCGAACGAATGGTCTACGCGGAGAAGCTGTAGGCGACTCTGACGTGGAAAGTGGACCCTGGAATTCGGGGCGGGGGTACTCTCAAGAGATAAGTGTGGTGTCCCTCGAACTCAGTCACTGTGGCCCGAGCTTCATCAACAACCACGAGACCACAAGCTATTGACTCCCTGCGGTCATCGGGGTGATGATTGACGTGAAAGCATCAACTCCTCGAGATTGTCTTCCATACGCAGGATGGTCATTATGCAACCAACACCGACCGGCAATGAAAGCACACCCCCCTCGAAGACCCTGTTTCTCTTTGGCGCTGGCGCATCCGTCAAGGCAGGTGTGCCAACGACGGTTGACTTTGTCAACGAGTACATTGCATGGAAGAAACTGGATGATAGGCAGCGCGAGACTGTTCAACGAATCGCGGCGATTCTCCGCAAGCGTCTCGGGGAAGAGTTAACGGACGTCGAAGTCCTGCTCCAGACTCTTGATTCGCTAGACAAACAAGACAACGTCGTATCCGACACTTGGTTCTATGAGGGTGGGAAGTATGTGCTCGAAGACTGCGCTCCCAAGGGGCCTCTGGCCAAGAGCTTGAGGTCCTTCATCAGGTCGAGGGCCTCTGTCGCTCCCGACAAGGTGCAGTATTTGAAGGATCTCCTTGGTTTCGTCGAGGAGTCATCTCCTCTGGACATCATTTCACTGAACTATGACTCTTGCGTGGAGCAGTTTTGCGCACAACGTAAGCTCCGATGCGAAGATGGTTTCGAGCTTTGGTGGGACAAGTCCGTCTTGGAACGTGGAAGTACTCATGTGCGTCTGTTCAAATTGCATGGGTCGGTGTTCTGGTATCGGAGCAATCATGGAGGCTACCTCAAACTGCCAATACAACCTAGTGACAACCCCGTCAAGCTGTTCACTGGTGAGGTCGCTGAGAACCTCATACTCTACCCAGTGCAGAAGCCAGACTACCCAGAGCCTCTGCTAGAACTGCTGCTTGAAGCTGGCCAGCTGCTTTCATCGCCTTCGTATCGCTTCCTAGTCGTCGTTGGTTACTCATTTCGCGACCCGCATATCACACGCATGGTCCTCGATGCAGCCAGGAAGAACCCCAGTTTGTACATCGTCTTGATCGATACTCGAGCCAATGATATCTATGAGAAACGCCTCAAGTACTATGACCAGACACG
>JAUVYD010000029.1 GCA_030603265.1 Dehalococcoidia bacterium | reverse complement strand
CTCTCCTGTCCCGGCAGCGCCGCCGGCAAGCGCCCCGGCGAGGACGCTCCTGCGCCGCACACCAGCACCAACCCAGGAACAGACCTTCTCACCGCCACTCATGTCAGCGACATCTCCCGCATCAGGTCAGGCGCATAGTCCTGTAGGATTCATGTTAGAGCACGGGCACGTCTCCCGCAAGATGCAGCACGGTGGAGGGCCAGTTGAATTTCGGAGGCCGGGCGGGATCGGCGACAGCTGGCCGCCTCTCACGGCGAAAGGCCCAGGGACAGGGTGCAGTCAGCAGTTGCGGCAACCCAGTAGCCAACCCCAGGTTGTATGTCAGTCAAGAACAGATAGGACTTCGAGTCCGGGTCCCCCATGTGTAGGTGAAGCCTTCAACGCTGCCGTCAGGCACGTCATCCGGGTCCGTGAAGTCCACAACGCTTCCATAGACCGACCCCATCATGTTCCAGCCGGCGGCCAGTGGTTCAGTCCAGGATTCCACGGGAACGCCCACAAGGGTAACGGATTGCACAATTGCGGACGCCACCCAGTAGCCGAGGGAGGGCTCCAACTCTTGGGGTTGGACGTATGACTTAGATACGGGGTTCCATGCGTAGATCGCTTCCGCGTCTGGGAACAGCACCCCTGCCGACATGTCCGGCAGCAGCAGGGGCACAGAGACCATGTTCCATCCCGGTTGAAGCACTATCTGCAACTCCTCCGTGGGAGGTACAGCATCAGTCGAGGCAGATGCCTCAGAACTGACGTCAGACCACATATCCGCACCCTGGTGGTCCTCCACCCATGACCACGCGCGGTAGTAGTACGTGGAACTCCCGTCAAGTCCTGAGTCCGAGCATGAACCGCCGGCACCGTCGTACACGAGATAGCCATCCGTTACATCCACGGGGGAACTCTCCTTCTTTCCCCTGATGTGTGTCCGAGTGGCGCCGTCGCCCGGGTCTATCGCCATGTAGTCGCAGGCAACCCTGTGCTGGACGCCGCAGTCCGTGCCCCCTACAGGCGATTACATGGGCTATACTTCGGAACAGGGGGGATGTCATGCGTAGTCACAAGCTGTTCGCGGTACTCGCTGTGGTCGGCTTCGCAGGCCACCTCGTGGCGAATCTGTTCATAGACGTCCTGTACTGGCTGCCGGAGTACATCTGGGCGGCATCGCTTGTCTTCGCCGTGCTGGCAATCTACTCCGGGGCCATGACGGCCACAGGAACGGAAGCTGCCGGGAGAGGAACAGCCATCGCGTCCGCCGTCATCGGCAGTATCGTGCTGCTGGGCCTGATGTACAGCGGCATCTCCTGGCTGTTCATGCTGGGGGACATGTCCGGAGTGGCAATGTAGTCCGCGCCGCCGGGTTCACGGAGGGGAACGCAGAGACTTGCTGCTTTGCGGTGGCCGAACCCGGGTCTCACGGACACTGTGAAAGGCGCCCGCCGCAGCGCGCGAATTCCGTCTGACTCAGGGCCACAGCGAGAGGCCTGCGCCAGTTCCCTTACAGACGGATACTACGAACCAGCGAACCCTTGCAGCTTCCGCGTCAGCAGATCAGACCAGTCCCGTTTGAAGCTGAGCAGCGCCAGATACAGACCCAACTCCGGATAGGCTCGATCCAGAAGTGCAAGGTTATCGAACGGATCGTAGTGCTGGTCCAAGCACGGCTCCAACCCCACGCACTGCATCAACAGATCGACGCGTTTCGACATCCATGCGCCGATAAACAGGGGCAGCCCGAAGTCAGCCAGTGCAGCCACGACCTTGTCCTCGCCGATGACCGGCTGGGTAATGACAAAGCGTGCCCCCGCGTCAAACTTCCGCTCAAGCCTCTCCAGTTCATGCTCCGGGGGCTCATACTGATTGAAGGCCACGCCGCAGGTGAAGACCCCGGGGAACTCCCGTTCGATGTAGCCCAGCAGCACCACCGAGGTTACGACCTTGTCATCAACCCCGAGGTCTGAGGGCTCCAGGCGGGGCAGTCTTGGACCCCCGTCTCCGCTGACGACCAGCAGCTTCGTGAGGCCCACATCTGCAGCGGCGCGCAGGAAAGCATCCAGGTCGCTCTTGAGATGAAAGGTGTTGAGATGGAGAAGCGTGCGCTCAGGATCTATCGGCAGGTCCAGGAAATCCATGACCTCGATGGCCGTGAAGTGCACATTCCCCATCGGGTTGTCGGGAATCGAGACCACCGCCCCCGCATCAAGGATGCGGCGGTAGCGCTCCGCAAAGACCTCCAGTCGCGCTTCGAAGTCGTCGTTGTCCTGTTTCGGCGTGAGGAGTTCAATCAGATAGGGAGTTCCGAAGAGCGTGTTCATGCGTCCTCCATGAGTTGACCAGATACTCTACTGGAATAGTCATGGTGGAGCAATTGTTGTGGCTTCGCGCACTGCCGCACGGAGTGGCCCGGTCATGCTGAAGGTGAGAGTCCCTGCGTCAGCACGCGCCGTGTGAGGTCTGAGGCAGAACCAGAGCATTCCAGCGCGAACAACAGGGCAGAGGCTAGCGCTTGGCTGTGAATGAGATGGCGTTGAAGGGACACCGCGCGAGGCATTCCCCACAGCGGACACACTCCATCTGGTTCACCGTCGGGCACGGGTCGCCCGGCTCAATCGCCATGTAGTCGCAGGCAACCGTGTGGCAGACCCCGCAGTTGGTGCAGGCGTCGCTGAACCGTATCTTGAAGACGGAGAACCTCTGGAAAAGCCCCAGGAAAGCCCCCAGGGGACAGACGTATTTGCACCAGGGGAAGCCAATCACGATCGAGACCGCGAGCAGGACGACGAGGAAGAGCAGCGGTATTCCAAGTGAGAAGTCCAGGTTGAACAGGGCCTTGAAGGGGTCAATCTCCTCGAACACCGGCTGCCGGGTGAGCAGGACAAGCCCGATGAGCACCACGAGCACCACGTACTTCAGCCAGCGAAGAACGTTGTGTTGCTCACGAGATATCTCGAAGCGACGCGCTTTCTTGCCTGACTCCTTCCGGTAGAGAAAATACTGCGTGGCCCCCATGGGGCAGGCCCAGCCACAGAAGACGCGTCCGACGATGAGCGCCGCGAGCACTACTGCGGCGAACTGGACGTATGCAACCATGTGGCTGGTGACGTCCCCGAGCCATATGAACACGTGCTGAAGTGCGCCGACAGGACACGGGCAGCCACCGACGTAGAACCCGAGGAAGCCGAGAGAGATGAGCATGGCGAACGGCCGTGCGCGCCGGTAGCCCCGGGCAAGCGCAAGAGTCCCGGCAATCATGAGGGCGAGCAGAGCGATCACGTATGGCTGCCTGAGAGCTTCGGCGAGCGCTTCACCGAACGTCGGAACTGTGGGCCCGGCAGGGAGGACGGATGCCTCCTCGCCATCCTCACCGGCAGGAGCGTCGACATCGTCTGCAGGAGGGTCGGCCTCATCGGCAGGAGGCGCGGCGGGCACAGCCTCCTCAACATCCGGCTCTCCGGCAGCAGGTGGTGACGCAACGGCTCCGGACGGCTCGATAGTCACGAAGACGGTGACATCACCTCCACCCTTCGGACACTGGCGGAGGACCCGGATGCTTCCCTCGCCGGCCTCGAGAAGGCGCACGGTGACCTGTTTCTGGTTGGCCCCGTCGGCAATCTGCTGCCACGACGTCTCCGAGACAAGCTCCATATTCGTGAGGTAGACCTGCGTGTCACCGATGGGTACGGAGCAGGTCCGGTGGGTCTCCGCTACCGTGACAGTGAACGTGAGCGTGTCGCCGACCTTGCCACTCGCCGCCGAAGGCTCAATGCTGATGTCACAGGCCAGTACGGGTGCAGCCAGTGCTCCAAGCGCGACAACGGCAATGAGGATGGAGGAGAGAAGCCACGCATAGCTTCGCTTGTTCCGTCCTCGTTGGAATGGAAGTCCTACAGTCTTCTTCTGTGCTCCCAAGCGAAGATGCATCTCGAAGACGTAGTCTAGCAGCAGATTGTGAATTTGCAGCGAATCAGCTACAGGCATGGCCGACGCGCTGTCGAAGGCCGGCAGATGGATAGCAAAGCAGCGATACGTCAGACGAGATGCGGGGTCTTCTGACCATGGTAGAGAGGCACAGACAGACGCGTGCGTATCACAGCAGGACACTGCCGGGGAGAAAACCCCTCGCCTTTCCAGCTCTATTTCGCGGCGCTGCCCTTGCAGAAAAGCCGCATCTTGCAGACGGAACAGGTGCGGCGCCTGCCGGGCCCCATGCTGTAGAAGGACAGGGCGAGGAGCAGTCCGAGGACAAGGAGCTTCGAGGTCGTCGCTCCTCCCAGCAGCGCGATCGTGATTGCGACAAGCGGCAGCAGGGCCATGAGGCCATACACAACAGGCGCGAGCCTCACTCCCGCACTCTCGTTGAACTCCTCGATACGCGCCCGGGTGAACCACATCGCTGCGAGGATGCCCCAGCCGGTCCCGCAGCGTTTCCCGAAGTAGTGGCAGCGCGTACAGACGAGCCGGCGCATCACGACATAGACCATGACTACGCTGAGCGCTGCGTAGGCGATTCCGAACGCGGGACTGATGAACCAGCAGGCGAGCGTGCCCGCTGCGATGAGAGCCGCCATCGCCAGGTTGCCTGCAATGACATCGCGGACAGGGTACTCTTCAAGACCGGCCTCGTAGAGTTGAACAGACTTCTTCACACACCACCTCTCCGTGACTCTAATCGTAGCATCAAACCGTGACGGAGTGTGCGTTCGTTACGAAGTCTGAGATCAAAGGCACAACGCGATTCCACATTCCCGCAAGGCTGTAGGATTGACAACAAACCGAAGGCCGTTTATCATATGATTTAGACAGGCAGCGTATTTGCCGATTATCATTTCGCGGCCGCCAGGCAATTAGGGAGGTGACAAGGTTGCACATTACTGATGTTGTCGGAGGAAGCACTACGTGGCGACAAGCCTTGAAGATGCGGCAGATTTCCTAAAGAGAGTTAAGAGGACCCTCTCGCAGAGCAAGGCTGATAGCTCACGATTCGTGTTCGCCAACAGAGACAAGAACATGACCACGCAGGCGGCACTCGAATACACTCGCGAGGACGTCAAGCGCGCGCTTCTGGAGTTGTCCGCCGAGGACTACTGTCGCGGGCCAGACCGCGATGTCGACATTGCGGGAGAGGTCTGGGTGTTCGGAAAGACGATACGAGGAATGGACATCTACATCAAGCTGAAATTGGCTGGTGATTCCCATGCCGAAGGAGTAAGGCTAATCTCTTTCCACACAGCGGAGTCTCAGTTGCACTTCCCGTTTCGGGTTCAGAAGTATTCAGCAAAGCCAGCATGCCACCAGGAGGATTGAGAAATGAGATTGAGCTGTCCGGTCTGTGACAATTCGGCAGGTCTTGAGGCGGCTAGTGACGTGAGAGACATGACCGTGCGAGGAGAGTCCTACAAGGTCAAAGTCGAGTATCACCGGTGCCCCAAGTGCGGCGAGGAATTCGTGGATTCGTCGCAGCATGACCCATTCAAGGAAGCCTACGAACTCTATCGAAGTCAGCATAGTATGCTTCGGCCCGAGGAGATCCGAGCATTTCGACGCCGATATCAACTTACTCAGGCGGAATTGGCAAGTATCCTCGGACTCGGAGGCGCCACACTGAGTAGATACGAAACCGGCAAGCTTCAAGACGAGACTCATGACACTCTGCTACGTCTGGCAATGACCCCCGCGAACCTCCACGACCTGATTGCCGCCTCTGACGCACTGCCCGCGGCGAGACGGGAGCACCTTCTCGCAGCAGTTGAACAGGACTGCGATTGTGTGTCACCTATGGAAAGGTATTTCAGATTGGGAGTCGCTCGGCAGGAGCCCGACGAGTTCACGGGGTTCAGGCGGTTCGCAACGGACCGCTTCGTCAACGCAATCCTACTGTTCGCGCAGGATGGAGTGCTGAAGACCAAGCTGAACAAGCTCCTTTTCTACGCTGACTTCCTTCACTTCAGGGACTTCGCAGTCTCGATTACCGGGGCACGCTACGCACGAATCCCTTTCGGTCCCGCACCGGAAGACTACGACTTGTTTTTCGCGCTACTCGTCAAGCAACAGTCCTTGACGGTCGAAGAGGTGCAGTTCATTGGATTCGCAGGTGGACCCGATGTCACTGGTGAGCGCTACATCGCGGCAACGCCGTCGAACCACAGCATCTTTTCGGAAGCAGAACTCGAAACACTGCTATTCGTGAAACGGTATTTCAGGGACTACGGCGCGCATCGAATATCTGAGTGCTCACACGAAGAGGAAGGCTATGTCCGTACTGGACCAGGCGAATGGATTTCGTACGAACACACCAGTAGCCTGAGATTGGGTCGCACGGTCCCACAAGGGCAATCACAATAGGCCCTTTCACGCTTGGGCCTCCTCGAACAAGGGAGACTCCTTCAAGGCTAGTCGTAGTACTCGGGCGAGTGCTTGAACGTCGGCCACAGTATCCGTGGACTGCCCCACACCACTCTTGCGACCATGCAGCGCCAGGGCGCTGGAGGACTGGCAGGGACTTGCCGGGAGAAAGGGGGCGGGATGATGCGGAGACGCGAGGCCGGTCCGGGCATCTACACGGCGGGGACTGCAGAGCAGTCAGCCGGTCAACCCACACGACTCCCGACTTTCGGGACAGGGCATCAGTCCC
The DNA here is from genome assembly GCA_030603265.1 of Dehalococcoidia bacterium. Lineage (GTDB taxonomy): Bacteria > Chloroflexota > Dehalococcoidia > GIF9 > AB-539-J10 > SKVJ01. The sequence continues at coordinate 2,900 of JAUVYD010000029.1, read as the reverse complement.
CAGGCGAACAACCATTCACGACGCATCGCAAAGCAACGCGCCGCCGCAGGCTCGACCAAGCCGCGCGGCGGCGCAAAGGGGCGGGTAACTTGAACCCAGTCGCAGTCTACCTTCGAAATGCGATTCATTCAATAGAAAGCGCGGCCCCCTCAGCTTTGGGGCCCATAGCTTGTAGTCCACGGTACTTTGGTACGTCAACGTGAACCCGGAAGCCGGCTGCCGTATCAGGCAGGACGCAGGGAGCACGGATTCAGCGATACAGGTCGCGCTACCCTGGTCAGGGCTGTGCCCGACAGCTCAACTGCGACGGGAGGCGTCACGGCAGCCCCTGGCAGCGCTTCGGCGATACCCCTCACCGGTCCACACACCCTCATGTCACGACACCGCCACCCGGGAGATAGTGCCCCTGTCTCTCCATGGCTCCATCGACGAAAGGACCGCCGGGCCGGCATCGCGAAGAAGGCTCCGGTTGATGACCACGACGGCGTGGCAGCCCCGTGATTGATGCTGGAAATAGGTTCGCCGTCGCTACGGGTGGTACGGCCCTTGCGACGGCGGGCGAGAGGAGGTAGTTCGGGTTATGGCCTGTGGTCATTTTACCCCCGGCGCGGTTGGTTGTCAACGCTCCCTGCAGCCCCCTTTTACATAGGTAAACATCCGCACTTCCAGCGTTCTGCGGCCCGGGAAACGGGCAGAAGGCTACCGTCCAGTGTACAATGACTAAAGTCTCGCCCCGACTCCGGCTCCGACTGCACGAAAGAGAAGGGCGGCGCCGGAAGCTGCGAGAAGGGAGAAGGGCTACGGACAAGAAGCTACTGCTACGCACCCCTGTATACGTGGGAATCATGCTTCTGCTATACACGTTGGCCTCCGGCTTGTGGCTCCAGTACTCCGGCGAGCCGATCGAGCCCGGGGCCATCAGACAACACTCGATAGTCGGCATCCTCGGCTCTGCGCTATGTATCACCGCAATCATCATCTCTGTCTGGAAACGCGAGAAGTAACGCGCCAACAGCGGACCAACACACCATCCACGCTGCCCCGGGTTCGCCGGCGTGAGCCCTGACGGAAGGACTCGCGCGCAGTCGCACACAGACTGAAGGAGGGCACAGTGACAACAGCACAACAGGGAACCGCCGAAGTCCAGGGAGTGAATCTCTACTATGAAGTGAGGGGGGCGGGAGAGAACGTGGTGCTCATCTCGGGCCTCGGGAGCAACGCCGAGCTCTGGACTCGCCAGGCGCAGGTGCTGTCAGAAAGCCACAGAGTCGTGCTGTTCGACAACCGCGGCGCGGGGAGAAGCGACGCGCCGGAAGGACCATACACCGTCCAGATGATGGCCGCAGACACGGCACAACTCCTCGACACACTGGATGTCGCCGCCGCGCATATCGTCGGCGCCTCGATGGGCGGGATGATTGCGCAAGAGGTAGCGCTCCAGTACCCGGACAAGGCTCTCAGTCTCACCCTTGTCGCCACACAGTGCGGAGGGTCGCATGCAATCGGCGCGGCAGAGGAGAACGCGACTGCGCTGCAGGAACTGGCAACACTGGACATGACCCCTCAAGAGCGCGCGAGAGGGTGGCTTCCCTACACCCTGAGCCAGGAATTCAGAGAGGCCAATCAGGACCTTGTAGAAGAGTACGTGAAGGTCACAGGCCAGTACCCCTGCACCAGTGAAGGTCTGCGGGCACAATGGGCAGCCCTGATGGGCTATGACTCATGGGAGCACCTGCCGGACATCGTGGCTCCAACACTCATACTCCAGGGGAGCCAGGACAAGCTCGTGCCCCCTGAGAATGCGGACGTCCTCGGCGTCCACATCCCGGATTCGCGGGTTGTAATCATCGATGGAGCGGGACACAGCCTGGCTTTTGAAGCTGCCGACCGCGTCAACGAGCTTCTGCTGGAGTTCTTCGCGGAGAACGCGGACGACAGCGGGAGCACATCTGAGTAGGGCCACGAAAGAAGGCGGGAAGTCGCCCAAGCGCAGCGTGTACTACGGCTGGGTGATTCTTGCCATTGGATTCGTAACGATCGTTGCGGGCTACGCATGCCGCAACACGTTCTCGGTCTTCTATCCCGCCATCGTTGACGAGTTCGGCTGGGGCCGGGGCAACACTGCCCTCATCTTCTCCATCAACCTATTCGTCTACGGCGTAGTGGCCCCCTTTGCGGGCGGGCTCATCGACCGTTTCAAGCCACGCCACATACTGGCTGTTGGCGCGCTGATAATGGGTGTCGGCATTGCTCTGTGCAGCCTGGCAACCGAGAAATGGCAGTTCTACCTCCTCTACGTGGTCGTCGCCTCGATCGGACTCAGCGTGGCAGGTTGGGCTCCTGTAGTGGCCATCGTCACCAACTGGTTCGTGAGACGGCGTGCCCTTTCGATGGGCATTCTCGGGGCAGGATTCGGCTCAAGCCTTGTCTCCGCAATCGTGGCCCAGCACCTGATATCGGCCTTCGGATGGAGAACCGCCTACGTATTCATCGGCGTGTTTGCGGCAGTCGTCATCTGCCCGCTCGTCATCCTCTTTATTCGTGGACGTCCGGAGGACAAGGGCCTTCACGCAGATGGACTGACCGCCGAGGAAACCCAGGAACGTGCGGCCGCGGCGGAGACGGATGCGCTCCATACGAAATGGACCCGCACGGAATGGACGCTCGGACGAGCAACGCGGACGCACCAGTTCTGGTTGCTCTTCGCGATAGCATTCGTCGTGCTCGGACTCGTCGAACAGATAGCCATCACGCACCAGGTGTACTTCTACCGCGACGCAGGGTACTCCGCCATGACAGCGGCAGTTTTCTACGGCATCTTCGGAGTCTGCTTCGTCATCGGCAATCTATGCGGCTCATTCTCCGACCGGCTGGGCAGAGAGCGCTATTTCATTCCCGCG
>JAUVYD010000142.1 GCA_030603265.1 Dehalococcoidia bacterium | reverse complement strand
ATCGATCGTCGGCACCCGTCGCTGTCACTGGTACGCCAGTGCCGGCTGTTGGGCGTCGGCCGCTCGGGTTTGTACTACCAGCCAAAGGCAATCGCAGAGGGGAACCTCGCTCTCATGAAGCTGATTGACCGCCAGTATCTGGCGACGCCGTTCTACGGGGCGCGCAAGATGGCCGCATGGCTGCAGAGCCGGGGCCAGAGGGTGAACCGGAAACGTGTGCAGAGACTGATGCGCCTCATGGGGATCAGGGCAGTCTACCGGCGTCCGAGGACCACAATCCCGGCACCCACGCACCGGCGTTTTCCATATCTGCTCAAGGGCCTGAGCATCAGCGCGCCCAACCAGGTCTGGGCGACGGACATCACGTTCATCCCCATGGCGCGTGGTTTCCTGTATCTGGTGGCCGTCATGGATTGGTACAGCCGATACGTGCTTGCGTGGCGTCTGTCCAACACCCTGGACGCCGGCTTCTGCCTGGACGCGCTGGCGGAAGCCCTCGGCACAGGGAGGCCGGAGATCTTCAACAGCGATCAGGGCAGCCAGTTCACGAGCGATGAATTCACCGGGATGCTGGAGCGGCATGGCATCAGCATCAGCATGGATGGGAAGGGGAGCTACAACGACAATCTGTTCATCGAACGGCTGTGGCGAACTGTGAAATACGAGGAGGTGTATCTCAAAGCCTATCAGGATGGCCGTGAGGCGAAGGCCGCGCTCGCTGACTACTTCCGTTTCTACAACAACGAGCGGCCCCACCAGACCCTCGGCTACCGCACACCGTCCGCAGTGTACAACTCAAATCGCCTGGATAACATCCCGGTGAGTCTGATAGTATCGAAGGGAGCCCCAAGGACGGCAGAACTCCACCTTAATCTTGCCCCTGTCCTAAGGATGGGGTCCACCTCAGATAGTCCCCCTACGCCCCACCGCGGGCAGGCACAGAGGCCTGCCCCTACAGACAGGGTGGGTCACGAGTGCCGAGTCCCGTGTCGGCGCGACAAGGGTTGTGAAGGCAGGACAGCAGGACACGCGCAGCCGTGAGGGACGTCGAGGGGACGGGCGAGGCATGCCGTCGCCCCTACAGATACAGAGGGTCACGAGCCTTGCGGCAGCCGGGCAATGCGTTGGGTCAGAGCGCGGCCCGATGCTGCCGAACGTTCTGTGCCTTCCACTCCAGCATGGGCTGTCGTCGGATGCGGTCTTGCAGGGACGTGTCGCTGGTGAGGAGCGAAGGGTCGATTTCGCCCTGGTCGAGCAGCAAGTCGAGGAAAGTACGTTCGTTCTCTGTCAGCGGCAGTACGGCGGACAGCAACTCGCGACACTCCTTCACCATGCAGGAGCCATAGCCGGCGGCAGAGGTGTCAGGAGCCTGCTCGTGCCTGTTGAGCGTGGGCAGGAGGTGCCATTCCAGGTCAATTGGGTCGAAGTCAACATCGTCGACCGACACGGTCCTCCAGTCCTTGCGGTTCATGGCTCCGTAGACAACAAAGGCAAGGCGTAAGCGCTCACGTTCGAGAAGAGCCGACCTCAACAGCCTGTGGCTGTCGAACAGGTCCCTCGCCTGCTTCCGTGACAGCAACGCGGCCAGCTTCCCTGCCGCGAGTTCATGGATATCAAGCACTGGTATGCCGGTGGCCTGCCATGCGCCTACCGGGTGGAATTCCGGGGACACCACACTTAATTGCTCGTCACGTTTGGAATCAGCGCTGACCGAGCCCTGGTGGCCACTGATTGCCTGACCTTAGCTTCAGCACAGCAGAGATAAGTGTGGTGTCCCCACAATTCAGGTGAGTGGTGTCGAGGGGACGGGCGAGGCATGCCGTCGCCCCTACAAATACACAGGGTCATGAGGCATGAGTCGCGGGTCGGCGCGCCTGCGGCGCGACGAGGGTTACGAAGGTAGGACAGGTAGAGTAGGCGCGGCGGTGAGCTTCATAGCTCCTCTTCCCAGGATCGGTTCAGAATCTCGTCGGGGATGATAAGGTTCCACCCTGCGACCAGTCGTGAAGGCCCCTGCTTCCGTCGCGCAAGGTAGTGCGGCTGGCGTGGACGAAGCCGGCGCAGAGCCGCGAGGTGTGTATCAGTAACCATCAATTCGTCTCGGTGTACTTCAAGGAAGAACCCGACCTTCGCGGCAGTGGTCGCGTTGGAGAGCAGGTTCACGTACTCGATTACCTTATCGAGGTCGAAGAATTCAATCGTCTCGAGCGAGCGCCAGATCTCCTCCCAGCTTCCGGCAAGACGGGGTTGGTCGAGCACGTCGACGAGAGTTCTCTCGAGGTCGGTTGTTCTGAGGTCTATTCCCCAGCGTCGGCGGATCGTGACGCCGAACGTCTCTTTTTCCTTGGCCCGCAGAGCGGGTGGCACGGGCACGCCTCTGATTTCGTAGCGCCCCAGGCGAAGTTGCAGTGTCCTGGCTGTGGAGACGTATACGATTCGCGAGTAGACGGAATAGGCATGGCCGTGAAACTCAAGCGCAGTGTGGTATGCCAGTGTCGCGTCGGGCGTCAGCTTCGCCGCAACCAGGAATGGATCGACGGCGCTCGCATCGGGCTCAGAACCGATGGGAATCACGCCGTATAGTCCGCGCCGCAGGGGAAGAATTCGGCCCCGTGAACGGTAGTAAGTCAGCAGGGACTTCCTCGTGTTGGGACTGCGTGAGCCCCTCTCGGCGAGAAACTGCTCAAGTTCATCCATCGTGAACACGGCGCGTTGAGAAAGAAATTCGCTCATACGCACAGGAGCTTGCGCTTGATCATGGCGCGACATAGTATCAAGAAATTTAGCACCAACTTGCGTGTCGGTCAAGTAAGTTCTTCACTTGATACCTGGTCGATATGGGGTGGGGGAATCCGACACTATCGCGCGTACGCGTCAAGTCGGGCAGTCAGTCACGGCAGTCGCGCCACGAGGCATGCCGTCGCCCCTTGTATCTTGGTGTACAGTCTCCCGAGGATGTCGCGGGAGAGGGGAATCAGGGTCGCCCCTTAGGCGTGAGAGCCTGTTGTGTAGATTTCGATCCCCTCTCCCTGGCGCCAGTCCCAAGGCCGGACGGTATCTTAAGCCTCCCGCGTGGAAGAGCTTGCATTGACAAGGTTGGCCCGGGATGGCCGCGACATCAGCATCACAGTAAAGGCTAATGGAGGTAAAGTCAATGGAACTCACGATTGTTGGCATAGACATTGCCAAGAAGAAGTTCGACGTGGCCCTGCTCTTGGGAAAGAAGGGGAAGAGCGGTATCTTCCACAACACACCGGATGGATTCGCCATGTTTGCCCTGTGGCTCACCACACGGCACGGCGTGGAGTGCGCCCATGTCTGCATGGAGGCCACAGGCACGTACGGAGAGAAGTTGGCGCTGTACCTGCACCGTGCCGGCCACGTGGTGAGCGTGGTCAATCCGGCCAAGATAAAGGGCTTTGCGCAGAGCGAGCTTTCACGCACGAAGACGGACAAGGCCGACGCGGCCCTTATCGCCCGTTTCTGCCGTGCTATGCGGCCCGAGGCGTGGCAGCCGCCGGCGCCGGAGGTCAAGAAATTGCAGGCCCTGGTGCGTCGTCTGGAGGAACTGAATGGCATGCTCACTCAGGAGAAAAACAGGCTGGCCACGGCCGACGAGGTCGTCAAACCGTCCATCGAGGAAGTGATCCTGGTGTTGCAGGAGCGCATCAAACACCTGCGGCAACTCATCTCGGAACACATAGACGGGGACCCAGGCCTGTGTAGCAAGCGTGACCTGCTGGAGAGCATCCCGTGCATTGGTCCAACCACCTCCGCGATGGTCCTTGCCGAGTTCGGAGACGTGGAACGCTTCGGAGACGCACGGCACATGGCGTCCTTCTGCGGTCTGACTCCACGGCATCGCCAGTCGGGCTCCTCGGTACGAGGCAAGAGCAGGCTGTCCAAGACCGGCTCATCCCGCATCCGGCGGGCGCTGTACATGCCGGCACTCTCAGCCATCAGGTACAACCCGGTGATCATCGCGTTCCGCAAACGACTCCTGGCAAACGGAAAATCCAAGATGGTTATTGTCGGAGCAATCATGCGCAAACTCGTTCATATCATCTTTGGTGTGCTCAGAAGCGGACGACCCTTCGACCCTGCCATAGCTGCTGCAGCTTGACAGGGTGCACGGTATCTACAGATATGGTGGGTCACGAGTTCCGAGTCCCCAGTCTGGTGACTAGACCAGCAGCGTTGCTAGCGAGGCGCGCAGCTGCTTGAGGACCACGCCGCATTCCGGCAGATCGGCGACGAATGGATCGAGACTGGTGTCCCATGTCCGTGTTGCCTCGGAGACCAGTTCCTTCGTGAAGAAGTCATCGAGGCTGTGCCACGAGACAGCGCGGTAGGAGGCCTTTCGGTTCAAAAGGTCGAGGATCAGCGGCTTCTGTAGTCCCTCGCCATAGTCCCTGAAGATGCGCCACAGGTCGTAGTAGTCACGGGCGCGAGGCCGGTTCCACCCCCGGGTCACGAGTTTCTGATGGGTCTGGAGGAGCGTACGCAGCTTCTCGGCGACTATCTCCTCGAGCGCATAGCACTGCACCTGGTAGTCGAGTTCCTCAGTGTAGCCGTGAAGCAGAGTCCGGAACTGTGGCTTCATGAGAATGGGTTCATCGTGGGAGATCTCCACCTTGAGTCGGCAGAGCGCCTCCCGCTGCCACGGGAACTGCACCCGAATGGTGAAGGCGTCCTGGCCGTGCGGATGCGGCTCCCGTTCCAGGTAACGTTCGGCTTGGAGAGCAAAGGGACCATGAACGGAAAGCAATTGTCCTGCTTCCCCGACCGCCTTACGGAGCGAATCATCGAGTTGCTCGCCGCTGGAAGCGTCTCTTGCGGAG
>JAUVYD010000209.1 GCA_030603265.1 Dehalococcoidia bacterium | reverse complement strand
CCGGAGTAGCTTGGACCTATAATGAGCCCGCGGTCTGGTTTGAGTACACTCTCGACTCCGCGAGGCTGGCGCGGGAGAACGGACTCTACACCGTGTATGTGACAAACGGTTTTCTCACTGCCGAAGCACTCGACATGATTGGGCCCTGGCTGGATGCGTGGAGGGTGGACATCAAGGGTTTCAGCGACGACCTCTATTCGCGTCTGGCGCATGTTCGTGACTGGCGAGGCATCCTGGATGTGGCGGTTCGCGCACGCAGGCACTGGGACATGCACGTGGAGGTAGTGACGAACGTGATACCATCGCTGAACGACGATGACGCGCAGCTGGAGGGGATTGCGCGGTGGATCTGCGAGGAGTTGGGTGAGCTGACGCCGTGGCATGTGACTCGCTTCTTCCCGATGTACAGACTGCAGCACCTGCCGCCCACGCCTCTTTCGACCATCGAGCACGCGATTGCTCTGGGCCGGTCGGCAGGGCTGAAATTTGTGTATGCCGGCAATGTGCCGGGACACGGTGCGGAGGACACGGTGTGCTACTCCTGTGGTCGACTGAACGTACGCCGGGTGGGGTACACCACTGAAACGGTCGGGTTGAACGGCTCAGCCTGTGCTTACTGTGGGGCGGATCTCAACTTCCGGCCCCGGGCAGGGTAGCGGAAGAGGGTTTCTGCCTGAAGTGGAGTTGTGGGGAGTAGTGTGACCCTGGAGGGAGAGAGCATGATGACAGAGGAATCGCACCCGGTGGCGAAGCTCGCCAGAGATGCCGTGGAGCGGTTCGTCCGGGAGGGCGAAATCGTGGACTCTGAGGCAGCCACCGTCGAGATGAAAGAAAGAGCGGGGGTCTTTGTGTCGATTCACAAGCACGGGCAACTGCGTGGATGTATCGGCACATTCGAGCCGACGAGGGCCACTGTGGCAGAGGAGATCGTCGCGAATGCCATCAGCTCCGCCACCCGGGACCCCCGGTTCCATCCCGTTGCGCCTGCGGAACTGGATTCGCTGGACTACAGTGTCGATATCCTCACGCATCCTGAGCCTGTCCAGGACAGGGGTGGGCTGGATGCTCATCGGTATGGAATCATTGTGGAGAGCGGGAGGCGAAAGGGACTTCTGCTGCCGGACCTCGATGGGGTTGATACTGTCGAGCGGCAGATAGAAATATGCCGGATGAAGGCCGGTATCTCCCCGGACGAGCCTGTGCGACTCCACAGATTTGAAGTCAGGCGCTACAGATGACCGGCTGGAGTGGGGGAAACGAGTCACGGAACGGAGGAAAGACAAGTGGCCAAATTCGTACTGACGCCAAAAGATACGCGCTTCTATGACCTGTTCGAGGAGGACACACGCAACCTCCTGGAGGCCGCCGGCGCCCTTGTGGAGTTCTTCGAGGAGAGGTCTCCCGACAGAGATCGGAGGGCGAGGGAATTCAAGGCATACGAAGAGCGCGGGGATGTCATAACTCATGAAATCATGAAGCGCCTGCACAGTACGTTCGTGACGCCCATCGACAGGGAGGATATTGCGGAACTGTCTCATGTCTTCGACAACATTATGGATTTCGTGGAGGCGGCCGCGCGGACCCTTGTGCTCTACCGCATGGACGAGCCGACACCGCGGGCGCAGGAGCTGGCGCGCATCGTCCTGGCTATGGCGGTCAAACTGCACGAAGCCATGCCTTGCCTCCGCAACCGCAAGCAGTATGTGCATGTCCTGAAGATGTGCGTGGAAGTGAACAGTCTGGAGAACGACGCTGACGATGTGCATCATGCCGCGCAGGCGGAGCTCTTCGAGACGTGCGAAGATGCAGTGGATGTCATCAAATGGAGGGAGCTCTACCAGCATCTGGAGAACGCGACGGACATGGGTGAGGATGTGGCGGACATTCTTGAGGGCATCGTGCTGAAACATGCCTGAGCCCTTGCTCCTGCTGGTCCTCGTGGTGGCCGCAGCCATCGGGTTTGCGGTTGCCAACGGCGCCAATGATGCGGCGAACTCTATCGCGACAGTGATAGGGACCCGCAATCTCTCTCCCCGTGCTGCACTCATAATGGCGGCGTGCTGCGAGTTCGCCGGCGCTGCGACCGGCACTGCGGTGGCCAGGACGATTGGCAAGGGAATCGTGGTTCCGGAAGCACTGACGATGGGCATCGTCCTTGCCGGGGTGTCCGCAATCATCGTGTGGGCGGTGGTGGCCACTGTGAAGGGCATGCCGATAAGCCTGACGCATGGGCTTGTTTCGGGGCTAGTCGGGGCCGCCCTTGCGCAGCGCGGTCCGTCTGTCGTGCAGTGGCCGGTGTTGGGTCGGGTGTTCTCCGCGGTCGGCATCGCGCCCGTCCTGGGCCTTGCGGGCGGCTTCGCCGTCATGCTGGCGATAATCTGGGTCTTTCGCAGGTGGAAGCCTGCTGTTGTGAGAACCATCTTCAGCAAGCTGGAAGTGGTGTCCGCCGCGCTTCTCGCCTACAGCCACGGAAAGAACGATGGGCAGATGCCGATCGGGCTCATCGCCATGGGTCTGATGGCATACAGCGGCAGCACCGAGTTCAGCATACCCGTGTGGTCTATCTTCGTGTCGGCCGCGGCGATAAGCTTCGGCACACTGGTTGGAGGGTGGAGGGTTATTCGCACTGTGGGTATCAGGATGACCACCCTCAGGCCTTCTGGCGGCTTCGCGGCCGAGGCGTCGGCTGCCACGGTTATCGAGGTGGCGTCTCATCTGGGCATTCCCGTGAGCACGACTCATTGCATGAGCTCGGCGATAATGGGCGTTGGAGCAACGCAACGCCTCTCTGCAGTGCGGTGGGGAATTGCCCGGAGCATCGTGCTGACGTGGGTGCTGACTTTCCCCAGCTGTGCCCTTCTGGGGTGGTGCTTCGGTATGCTGTTGCGGTCGGTGGGATAGTGGCTGCCGACTGAGCCGCACGGGAACCGCACGGCTCAGCCGGAGTGTGATCTAGGAGACTGTCGGAGAAATAGCCCCCTCGGCATTGGTACGAAGGGAGCAGCCTGATCATGTCGCGCCGTTGACACGCCACTCGTTATCACCATTCACGGTCGAGTCCCCTGGTGTAGGGGCGGACCTCTGTGTCCGCCCGCCGATGGAAGGGTGGTACCGTGGTGGTCCCCTGTAGGGGCAGGCTCCCATGCCTGCCCGTCGGGGTTGGGTGGTGTTCCATTGTAGGGGCGGACCTCTGTGTCCGCCCGCC
>JAUVYD010000038.1 GCA_030603265.1 Dehalococcoidia bacterium | reverse complement strand
CTGTCCTTGCGGGAGTATTCACGCACGAGGCGTTCGGGCACCTGTCTGAGGCGGACCTCGTCTATCAGAACCCGCAGCTCAGGAGGCTGATGGCGCTGGGCCGGAGGTTCGGGGCGTCGCATCTCAATATCGTTGACGACGCAACGTTGCCGTCGCTACGGGGTAGCTATGCCTACGACGACGAGGGAAGCCCGGGCCAGCGGACGTATCTGATACGCGAGGGAGTGCTGGTCGGCCGCCTGCATTCACGGGAGACGGCGGTGCGGATGGGCGAGACTCCCTCCGGTAACGCTCGCGCCATCAGCTACCGGCACAGCCCCATCGTTCGCATGAGCAACACCTACATCGAGCCCGGCGATATGTCGTTGAACGACATGCTCGCCGACATCGAAGAGGGAGTGTATGTGAAGGACTGGTACGGCGGGCAGACGAGCCTCGAGATGTTCACGTTCTCGGCGGGCGAGGCCTACATGATACGCAACGGCAAACTGGCCGAGCTGCTCCGTCCGGTCGTGCTGACCGGCAACGTGTTCACGACGCTCGAGCGCATCGATGCTATCGGAAATGACCTGGAGATGAACCAGGGTGGTGGTTGCGGCAAGGGCGGGCAGTCGCCCCTGCCGGTATCGAATGGCAGCCCCCACATCCGCATCAGTCGCTGTATCGTAGGGGGCCGGTGATGGAGAAGCTGCTCGATCTGGCCCTGCGTGAGTCACAGCAGGCGGAGGTCTTCGAGGTCCGTTCGGAGAGCAGGCTTGTCCATTTTGAGGCCAACCGGCTGAAGCAGGTCGAGACGAGGCAGAGCAGCAGCGTCGCGCTGAGGCTCGTCCGGGGCGGCAGGATAGGCTTCTCGTCTGCGAGTGGAGACTTCAGTCCGGAGAAGCTGGTCGCGATGGCCGTCGAGACATCGTCCTTCGGCGCGCCGGCACGGCTCGCGTTTCCGGGCGCCCGGGAGTTGCCGGCCGTCCGCATATTTGACGAGAGAGTGGCCGCCCTCGATGCCGGGCCGATGATTGAGATGGGCGCCGGGGTCATCGAGCGCGTCGCCGGCCGCTACGGCGACGTACAGTGCGAGGGACTGGTGTCCAGGCATGTGGGCAGCGTGCGTATCATCAACAGCAGTGGGCTTGACATCTCGTTCCGGCAGACAGGACTCGCATTGTCCATGGAAGGTATGCTCGTCGAGGATACGGATATGCTGTTCGTCGGCGACGCTGTCAGCTCCTGTGACCTGTTCCTCGGCGCCGACGTTGTCGCCGAGACGATGCTCCGGCAGATTGAGCTTGCGTCCAGTCCTGCCTCCATCAGCTCGGGCAGCTACCCTGTGCTGTTCACGCCACTTGGCGTCGGCGCCGCACTGCTGGGGCCGCTGGCGGTGGCCTTCAACGGCAAGAATGTCGTCGAGAAGGCGTCGCGGCTTGCGAGTCGGCAGGGAGAGCAGGTATTTGATGCCGGGCTCTCAGTGTGGGATGATGCGACCCTCGATGGCAGACCGTCAAGCGCTCCGTTCGATGATGAGGGAACACCCCGCCGTCGGACCCGGCTTATCGAGAACGGCGCTGTGGCAGAGTTCCTCTACGACCTCCAGACCGCGGCCGAGGCAGGTGCGGAGAGCACAGGCAGTGGACAGCGGGCGAATGCCCGCAGCCAGGTGAGGCCGGGGATGAGCGCATTCGTGCTGGACGAGGGGCAAGTCACATTCGAAGAGATGCTTGCAGGAATGGATGAGGGACTTGTTGTGGAGGAACTGATCGGCGCGAACCAAGGCAACCTGCTTGCGGGGGACTTCGGAGGCAACGTTCTGCTTGGCTTCAAGGTCGAGAAGGGCGAGATAGTTGGTAGAGTCAAGGACACGATGGTTGCCGGCAACATCATGGATGTTCTGCGCCACGTGGCGGCAGTTGGCAGCGACCAGCGATGGGTCGGTGGCAGCCTGAGGACGCCTTCGCTGCTGTGTGACAATGTTGCAGTGTCCGCGAGAGGAGGTGCGGCATGACCGGGCGCAAAGCTGAGAAGAACCCGACCATCACCCTGACGGAACAACCGCAGGCCGAGAACATCGTGATGCTCGCGTCCTGGCCGGGCATCGGCAACGTCTCGCCTATCCTGGCGCACTATCTGAAGGAAAAGCTGGGGGCGCACGAAATAGGAGAGATAGACCCGGTCTACTTCTTCGAGCCCGTCGGCGTGATGGTCAAGGACAACGTTGTTGAGCGGCCGCGCTTCCCCGAGAGCAAGTTCTACTACTGGGAGGATGCCGACGCGAAGACCGGGCTCGTGCTCTTCATCGGCGAGGAACAGCCTCGATCAAAGGGCTACGAGATGGTTGAGGCGGTCCTTGACGCCGCCGAGCAGCTTGGCGTGAGCAGGGTATTCAGCTGCGCCGCCGCGGTTACGAAGATACACTACACCGAGGAGACGAAGGTCTGGGGCGTAGCGACGAGACAGGAATTGCTCGATGAGTTCAGCAGACACAGCGTTGTATTGAGAGGCACGCTCCGTATCGCGGGGCTCAATGGACTGGTGCTTGGCAGGGCGAAAGAGAGAGGAATCGATGGGCTCTGTCTCCTGGGGGAGGTTCCCGGCTTCGCGACGCAGATGGCGCATCCCAAGGCGGCGCTCGCCGTCCTGAGCATCTTCGCCGAGATGCTCGGCATGGAGGTTGACACGGACGAGCTGGAGGCGATGGCGAAGCAGTCAGAGGCGGAGATGGATGTCATATCCAAGCAGGCGACTGCCGCGTACATCGACCAGTTCACCGAGCCTATCTGGGAGCAGGAGGAAGGGAGTGGGGAAGAAGAGGAGAACGACGAGGATGACGAGGGTGACTTTGGTCGCAATTGACCACCCGTAGCCATGATGCTAGTATCACTTCTGGATGTCAGCTCTCACTGAGCTCTGTCGCCAGATGGCGAGCTGTCAGGCGTGTGACCTGGCGCGACTGCGTACCAGGGTTGTGCCTGGCGAAGGAGCAGAGGATGCTGACATTCTCTTCATCGGTGAAGCGCCCGGGTTCAATGAGGACAGGGAGGGGAGGCCGTTCGTCGGCGCAGCCGGAGCTTTCCTCGACGAATTGCTATCCTCCATCGGTCTCTCCCGCAGTGACGTATACATCGCGAATGTCATCAAGTGCCGGCCTCAGGGGAACCGCGACCCGCTTCCCGTCGAGATCAAGGCGTGCAAGCCGTGGCTCGACCAACAGATCGAATTGATACAGCCGAAAGTGATAGTGACGCTGGGCCGTTACTCGCTGGCCCGCTACATAGCCACTGAAAGCATCGGCAAAGTGCACGGCAAGCCTCGCAAGATTGGCGATGTGCTGTGCTTCCCGATGTACCATCCCGCGGCGGCCCTCCACCAGGGCAGCCTGAGAAAGGTGATTGAAGAAGATATGCGCCGGCTCCCGCAAGTGCTCAGAGACATCGGCAGTCTCTCTGGTGTGACCGAGGAGAGTGGCCGGCAGCTGGATCTCTTCTAAGTATGACCATGCCAGAAGAACACTCGCTTCAGAGCTCCTCACGGACAACACAGCCCTCGCGTTCCTCTTCGCGCCGTCGCCGATCAAGAAAGAAATCCGGCCCGCCGAGTTTGCGACTTATCCCCCGGGGTGGTCTGGGGCAGATCGGCAAGAACATGATGCTGCTGGAGTGCGGAGACGACATCGTTGTCATCGACTCCGGGCTCATGTTCCCGAGTGAGGAGATGCTGGGCGTCGATATCATCATTCCGGACATGAGCTATCTGCTCAAGAACAGGGACAGGGTTCGCGGCCTCGTCATCACGCATGGTCATGAGGACCACATCGGTGCAGTCCCGCACCTGCTGCAGTCCCTGAATGTGCCCGTCTACGCGACGAAGCTGAGCGCCAGGCTCATCAGCATGGGGCTGAAGCAGAAGGGTGTTAAGGTCAAGGCGCAGATCAACGAGGTGCCTCCGGGCGATGTGGTGAAGCTCGGTTGCATGTCCGTGGAGTTTTTTCCCGTGTGTCACAGCATACCTGACGCTGCGGGGCTCGTCATCCAGACGCCGCTCGGGACCATCGTTCATACCGGGGACTTCAAGCTGGACCATAACCCCATCATCGGGGAGCCGACTGACCTGCACCGCCTCGCGCTCATCGGCACCCAGCAGGTGTTGTTGCTCCTTTCCGACTCGACGTACGCCGAGTTGCCCGGTTACACGCCGTCCGAGCAGACCGTGACGGAAAGCCTGGACCGCATCATAGTCGGCGCGCAGGGCAGGGTCATTATCGCAACCTTCTCCTCCCTGGTGGCGCGGATACAGCAGGCCATGGACATCGCCGCCAAGTACAAGCGCCACGTCTTCGTCACCGGTCGCTCGATGGAGGGAATGGTCAAGGTTGCCTCGGAAACGGGATACCTGAAAATCCCTGCAAGCACACTGAGCAAGTACGAGCAGGTACACAACCTTCCGCCTGACAGAGTCGTTATCCTTACGACAGGCACACAGGGAGAGCCCACGTCGGCACTCGTGCGCATGGGCAATGGAGAGCACTCCCAGGTGCGGATTATGCCCGGGGACACTGTAGTGATGTCGGCGACTCCCATTCCCGGAAACGAGGCGCTGGTGAGCAAGACCATCAACAAGCTCTTCAGACTCGGGGCGGATGTCGTCTATGGGCACCAGTCGCGAGTTCACGTCCACGGGCACGGTAGTGAGGAGGAGCTGAAGACGATTCTCAATCTTGTGAGGCCGAAGTACTTCGTGCCCGTACATGGCGAGTACCGGCATCTGGCCAAGCACGCGAAACTTGCCGAGGATATGGGTGTCGCTGGTGAGAATGTCTTCATACTGGACAACGGGGATGTGCTCGAGATTGGCGTGAACGGAGCGAAGGTTGTGGGCAAGGTTCCCGCAGGGGATATCATGGCCAACGGTCTCATCACAGCAGAGTTGGACGGCGGTATGCTCCGTGACCGCAGGCTGCTCTCCCGCGACGGCGTGGTAGTGGTGGCCATCGTGCTTTCGCGCGAGACAGGCAAGCCTGTCGGTGAGCCGCAGATAACAGGCAGAGGCTTCGTAGGTGCGGGGGACTGTAACGAGCTGTGGAGTGGAGGCCAGAGGGCTGTGGCGAGTGCCATCGCGTACAGCCAGGGAGCGGGAAAGGGACGTAGCGCGGTGGAAGCGAGTGCAAGAGAGGCCCTGGCCAGGTACTTCTACGAGAAGACGCATAGAAGGCCCGTTATTCTCCCCATCGTTACGGAAGTGTGAGCAGATATGGCGAGCAGAGCGCGCAAGAGCGCTGTGAAGTCGAGGCAACGGAAACCTGCGTCGCGCGGGCGGAGTGAGACAGGACCGCCGCGCCGCGGGGTGCCACTCAAGGTAGTGGGCCGGCTGCTGCTTGTCATCGCTGTCGGCGCGGCGGCAGTCATGTTCGGCCCGCTGCTCGCCTCCGTCGGGGCGGGTCTCTGGCAGCAGCTCCTGTCGCTCTTCGGCCTGGGGCTCATATTGCTTGCCCTAGCTGTCGGCGTTCTCTTCTGGCTCATCGGGCACGGGTTCGGCCCGCTCGCGCAGCGCTGGAATGTGTTTCTCGGCGCAGCGCTCGCAGGTATCGCCCTCTGGGGTTTTCTCGGACTCTTGAGACCGGCTGGAGGCATCTTCTGGACGGTAACGCTCGGCGGTCAGGTTGGCCAGGCGATAGCGGGTCCGCCCGGCGTGTGGGGGGCCGTGCGCGTGTCCGCACTGTTTGTCGCAGGGCTGATTCTCTTGGCGCCGCAGCCGCTTGTTCGCACAACGCGCTGGCTCTTTCGTCCGCGGCCACGGCCGGTACGGCCTTCCCCCGTAGTCAGCTATGACAGGCTGGTGACACGGGAGCCGGCGAGCCGATCGGTCCTGCCCGTGGACGAGCCCACGCAGACAGAGGCGAAGGCTGTGGCGAAGTCCGATGAGATGTCGAGGGCTTCGGCGGGCGTGCCCACGCTGGCGCCCGAGAAGCGAGCATTCCGTATCGGCAGGAAGGAGGCCGAGCCGCCTCCGGCTCCGGCCGTCGAACCGATGCGCGAGCCGGTCATGACCGTCGGAGGCTGGCGGATTCCACCGGTTGATGTACTCGACAAGCCGAAGGAAGCGGTGCTGAACCAGGAGGAGATCGACAAGCGCGCACGACATATCGAGGAGGCGCTCGAGAGCTACGGTGTTGAGGGAAAGGTCGTGCAGATAAACACGGGCCCGACCGTGACACAGTTTGGTATCGAGCCGGGCTGGCTCCGCAAGTACAGGAAGGTCGTTGACAATGGTCAAGAGCGGCAGGAAGAGGTGTCCAGGACCAGGATCCGAGTCGACCGCATAACGGCGCTGGGCAACGACCTGGCGCTTGCACTGGCTGCCCCCAGCATACGCATCGAGGCTCCCATTCCAGGCAAATCCATGGTTGGAATCGAGGTGCCGAACTCGGCGTTCGGTTCGGTGGCGCTACGAAGCGTCATAGAGAGCCCGTCGTTCCAGAAGGTGCAAGCGAGATCGAAGCTGGGGGTGGCTCTCGGCAAGGGCGCCGGAGGAGAATCCGTCGCCGGCGACCTCACGAAGATGCCACACCTGCTCATCGCAGGGGCGACGGGAAGCGGCAAGACGGTCTGTCTCGACTCCATCATCTGCTGCCTCCTGATGCACAACAGCCCGGACGACCTGCGCTTCCTGCTCGTAGACCCGAAGCGAGTGGAGCTGGTCGCCTTCGGAGAGGTGCCGCACCTGGCGGCTCCGGTCGTCGTTGACACGGATAAGGCTGTCAAGGTGTTGCGCTGGTTGGGTATCGAGATGGACCGACGCTACCGCGAGTTCGCGAAGGCGAAGGCGCGCAATATCGAGGCGTACAATAAAGACCGTCTCCCCGGTGAGTCGCTGCCGTATCTCGTCCTTGTCGTGGATGAGCTGGCCGACCTGATGATGACGGCATTTGACGAGGTGGAACACGCGCTCTGCCGTCTCGCACAGCTCGCGCGTGCGACCGGCATACACCTCATAGTGGCGACGCAGAGACCGTCTGTCGACGTTGTCACAGGACTCATCAAGGCCAATTTCCCTACGCGCATCAGCTTCGCGGTCACGTCGCAGGTCGACTCGCGCACAATCCTTGACACGGCGGGCGCGGAGAAGCTGTTGGGACGCGGCGACATGCTCTATCTGCCCAGCGAAGCCAGCCGTCCGAAGCGCCTCCAGGGCACCTTTGTGAGTGATGCCGAGATAGAGAAGCTCGTGGAGTTCTGGGTCGGACAGCGTCGTCCGGAGAAGCCTATCGTCGACCTCGACGCAGTCGGAGAAGGGCCGGGGCGGAGGATTCCAGTCGAAGACCCCATGCTGGAAGAGGCGCGCAAGCTTGCTGCGGAACACGCGCAGATATCTGCCTCGTTCCTGCAGCGGCGGCTTCGCATCGGCTATCCGCGGGCGGCAAGGATAATGGAGGAACTCGAGAGCGAACTCGAGAGAGAAGAAGCGGAGCAGGAAGAGCGACCTGCGCCGTGGAGCTAGGCTCCGAACTTGTTGAGTTTCAGCGCGTTCGCCATGGCGAGCGGCATCAGTTCGGGACCGTGAAGTTGCCCCAGACCACCCCGCAGACAGGCCCGCTCTGAGAACTCGGTCACTTCGTCGGTCCTGCAGTAGCGCGCACACAGCACCATCGGCACAGGATGCCAGCTGTGCATCGCGAGTCCTGCCGGGGTTGAGTGATCACCGGTCACGATGAGCACGTCGGGCTTCAGGTCGAGGAGGGCCGGCAGAGCGGCATCCAGCTCCTCCACTGCCTTCACCTTCGCGTCGAAATCGCCGTCCTCGCCCCGCGCGTCCGTCTTCTTGTAGTGGACGAAGAAGTAGTCGTAGCTGTCATAGTTCCGGCGCAGCACCTCGATCTCGTCCTGCAGCGTCTCTCCAACCGGCAATATGTCCATGCCCACGACGCGGGAGACGCCGCGGTACATGGGATAGGTGGCGATGCAGGCCGGCGTGAGGTGGTAGATGTCGTGGAGTGAGGGGTAGTCCGGGCGCTGCGAGAAACCCCTCAGCAGGAGCATGTTGGCGGGGTGTCTATCCTTGAGTAACTCGCGGGCCTGCTCGATGAACGAGTTCGCGACAAGGGCCGTCCTGCGGCCCGTGGAGTCAAGCGCCTGTGCCGGCAGAGGCTCCATTCCCTCGTGTTGAGGGTCGGTATCTGCCACCTCCTGTGACAGTCCCTCACCCCGGAGACGTATGACGAAGCGGTGCTCCTTCCCCGGGAAGAGAGCAATCTCGGTATCCTCCACCTTCACGCCCTCGTTCAGCAGGTCGCACAGCTCGTGGTTGAGCTCGGTTGCCAGTCGTCCTGCCCTGCGGTCGGAGATGAGGCCCGAGTCGTCCACCGTGCAGTAATTGCCGCGGGCGACAACGTCGCCCGGTCCCACTTCGATATCCAGGCCGAGCGCCTCCACTATGCCCCGGCCGAACTGGTACTTCACGGGGTCATAGCCGAAGAGAGACATGTGGCCCGGGGCGCTACCGGGGGTGATGCCCTGGCTCACCGGGTGCAGCATGCCACAGATGCCCTCCCGCGCGACACGGTCGAGGTTCGGGCTGTGTGCTGTCTCAAGCTCGGTCCTGCCTGTCTCCGGGTGAGGCAAGCCGCCGATACCGTCTATGACCAGGAGGACTATCTTTGATGGAGTCACCCGGGCAAGTTTGCGTATCTCGTTGAATCCAATCATCTGCCTTACATTGTAGACACTTCGTCGCAACGTTGACAATGCGGAGCGTTCGCCCGTAGTATGCTCGCGCCATGAATGAGACCGAACAGCATGAACGAGTTCTTGCCATCGACATAGGAGGCACGAAGACAGCGGCCGCGCTCGTTGACGGCGCGGGCAGAGTGCTTTCGCGGGGGCGCGTTGCGACGCCGGACACTGACGACCCGATTGTGCTGGTGGAAGCGGTGGATGGTCTGGCGCAGCAGGTGCTTGGCGCTGCCGGAGCCGCTATCGCTGATGTAAGCGCGGTGGGTGTCTCGTGCGCGGGTATCATTGACA
>JAUVYD010000009.1 GCA_030603265.1 Dehalococcoidia bacterium | reverse complement strand
CCTGAAAGCCTTCGTCCGTCCCCGCAAAGGAGTGCACAACCATCATCGCAGTCGGCGCCTCGAATCTCTCCGCAACGACAAGCGCGGCGGCGGCCTGAAGGAAGAGGCTGTAGCGCGCCGATTGTATCTCCCCGATGTCCGCGCCAAGGACTTCACACAGGTGAGACAGCAGCCGCATCTTCGTTCTGGCGCCCTCAACGAGCCATTCACACACCATGGGGCCGAACGCTCCCGTTGCAGTCCCTTCCACCATCACGGACACCAGGCCATGCTTGCCCTTCGCAAGCACGAAGAGGTCACTTGTGGACGGGCCATCTTCACCCAACAGCGGCAACTCGTACCCGGGGAAAGCCGCCAGCATCTCAAGCCCCTGAAGAGCGTCCTCTCCCGAGGCGTCCAGGATCCGTTGCACTGCGGGAGGAAACCCATCTGCCCCCCTGCTACGCATGGGCAAACAGTTCCGCCGCAGGCGCAGAGACGGCTCCTCCAGACGGGCATCTTCCTATGCCCTGAGCCTCCCCTTTTTTCCATGGCTCAGGGCTATCAACCTCTTCTGCTCCTTCCCGTTCAACGTCACCATCTCCTGCATGCGGACATTTTCGCTGAACGCTTAGGGGAGGATAGAATCGTAGACCGGCAACACCACTGTCACAGTCCCATTGACAGCGCCGACAGTTCGTCATAGTGTGGAGGACGGCGCAGGTTGTGCCAACTACGACCTGATACTTCGACAGAGGGAGGCTTCGACATGGCAGATGCCGCACTACTGACAGACAGCCGAACGACAATCGGCGAGCTTAAGCGCCTCATCCAGGAGTTCGTCGATGAACGTGATTGGGGCAAGTACCACAATTCGAAAGACATCGCCATTGCGATAAACGTGGAGGCGGGGGAACTCCTCGAGCTGTTTGAGTGGGTTCGCGAGGACGAGATTCAGGGCTTGCTTGAGGACCCGGACAAGCGCCGCCGTGTGGGAGAGGAGATGGCCGACGTACTCATACTCTGCCTCAACCTTGCAGCCGCCACCGGCTTCGATGTAGCAGAGACAGTCGGCAGGAAGCTCGCCATGAACAAGGCGAAGTACCCTGTCGACCTTGTCAGGGGCAACTACCGGAAGTACACGGAACTCCGCTCAAAGAAAGACGCGCCCTGAGACGTCCAGACACAACTCTGCCGCACGCTGCTCGATCCGCGGCAGTTCGTCGGTGACTGCGGACTTCGGCAGCTTGCCTGCTACTCCCACCCGAGTTTGCCTTCGTAGGCATGCTCGAAGAGCGTAATCATCCCGTCCTCGGTGACCTCGCGTGGGTTCCGGTGGCAGTGGTTGGGACTCTTGAGGACATTCGCTGCGAGCATCTGAATCATGTCCTTCTCGACGTCCACTGCCTTGAGGGATGTCGGCAGGTCCAGGTCCATCAGCAGCTTCTTGAATGCCATTGGAGCGAGGAAGGCCGCGTCTCGCAGCGACAGCCCCTCCGTGTTCTCTCCGAGCACCTCGGCGATTATCGAGTGCTTCTCAAGCTGGGCTACTGCGTTGTACTCCATGACATAAGGCAGTGTGATGGCGATAGCGTAGCCATGCGGGTAGTGTAGCTTGGTTGCAGGGTACACAAATGCATACCCGCACGCGTGCCCGATGGTCGTGTCGGCGTTGCCCATCACTATGCCCGCAAGAAGCGATGCGAGCGCCATGCCCTCGCGTGCCTCCATGTCCGCACCGTTGCAGTAGGCGGCCCTCAGGTGCTGGTTGACGAGGCGCATTGACTCGAGCGCGAGAGCGTCGGTCAGAGGGTTGGCCTGTAGCGACTGGTAGCCCTCGATGGCGTGGCACAGCACGTCGATTCCTGTGTTGGCGGTCACAGCGGCCGGCATCGAGACCGTCATCTGCGGGTCCACGATGGCCACGTTCGGGTATAGCATAGAACTGACGAGTCCGACCTTGAGCTCGGGCGTTGCGAACACGGCTGTGTCCGAGACTTCGCTGCCGGTCCCTGCCGTCGTAGGGCACAGCGCCAGCGGCGCCAGAGGGTTGTTGAAGCCCTCCTTGATCCAGCCCAGAAGGTCGCCCTTGTTGGTCAGGGAGACGGCAGCTCCCTTGGCGATGTCCATGGCGCTGCCACCACCGAGGCCTACCACGCTGTCGAATCCTCCGGCACGGGCGAACGCGATGGCCTTCTGGCCTACTTCTGCTGAAGGCTCAGCCTCCGCCTCGTCCCACACGGTTGAGGTTATGCCGCTGGCATCAAGGGCCGCCTGCACCTTTCCGGCCCAGCCCGCTTCTCGGATGGTCTTGTCTGTGATGATGACTGCTTTGCCGGCACCCGAACTCCTTAGTTCGGAGCCAACTTGCTCGATTGTCCCTATGCCGAACAGGATCTTCTTGGCCGTCCTGAATGGAAAACTCCCTATCATGTCTCCTCCCGTGTCTTGTCTTCCGCGCTGGCAGGCAGACCTGGCCGACCGCCGCCACGCGCTACATTATACAGTGCGCGACTGCTGAATTGGGAGAGCCTGCGTAGTCGCAAAAGGTGACTGCCGGGCCTTGCAACTCCGGTGAGACTCTATGGCGAGTCGGGGAGTCCCCCGAGTGGGGCATCGGGACGCCGGAAGGCTACGGGTTACGCTCGGATTTGAACCGGTCGGAGACGGCTCTCCCGAAATCCTCGGCGGCTGCCCCGGCCTGCCGGAACTTCTCCTTCACGTCCTCATCCTCGAACCGGCGTCCCAGCGTCGCGGCCGACTCTGCGGCTGCATCCCCGAACTCCTTGGCCTTCGCCTTCAACTCGGGGTCGTTGAATATTTCACTTATGGCCTGCCCGAACGCCGCGAACATCTGACCGAGGCTCTCCCCGGCACTGCGTTCGCTCTCTTGTGGTCTCTCGTCTCCCATCGTGTTCTCCTTCCTGGTGTGTCGGCCCGCGTCTACCTGGGATTCGCAGCCGCGGGGAATTGTGACGGCGCGCCGTGCTATTGCCTGGTCTCCCTCGGCTTGACCGAGAGCACGGGGATGCATGTGTTCCTGAGGACATGGTCGGCTACACTCCCGAACACGAGCCGTCCGATGTTCCGTCGACCGTGTGTCGCAATCGCGATGAGGTCGACTTCGTGAGTGGTTGCGTACTCGACTATCGCGTCTCCGGGGGTTCCTTCGACAGCGACTGCCTCCACACGGATTCCAGTGTCACGCAGCTTGGCAGCAAGTCGCTCCAGGTAAGTGCGGGCATCGAAGGCGAGACGCCGCATCTCTTCCTCAATGACGCCCTCGGCGCCCTGTGCAGCGGCAGCCGCCAGAGATGACGGCACGTGCAATACCTGGAGGAGGACCATCGATGAACCGAATCGTTCGGCGACCTCTGTGGCGTACGGGAGCAACTGTTCCGCGAGGCTCGACCCGTCAAGGCAAACAAGAACCTTCCTGAACATCGAGCCACCCCCTCTGTCTGTCACAGGAGCATGCCGAACCTTCCACAACAATCACGCTACCCCAACGCGGTCCGCGCGTCAACCGGCGCCGGGTTCATCACCCCCTACATCCGCAGCCGCCTCCTTCGTCAGTGTCGTCGGAGAAAGGTTCGCGATTGAAGACCTTGAAAAAGAGGTCGCCCGTGACAGAGTGTCCAAACACATCACTCACCGTCACTGTGACGTACACTTCGGCCTGGCTCTTGGGCGGAATGAACAGGACCGTCGGGCCGCTTCCTTCGATGCTGCCCTCGTTGCAGCTCCAGTCGTATGTCAGTTCTTTGCCCACGGCCGATGCGACGCACTCTATCTCGCATTCACAGAGACAGCCGCGAAGCACTCTGTAGCCCCAGGGGTATTCCTTTGTGTACTCGGGTAGGAAGGGCCTTACAATCAACTCGTCGATGACCGGCGGGTCGGTTGGAGCGACACGGAGCAGTACCGTGCGTGTGCTGTCGCCTCCGAGGCCATCGAACACGCGTACCGCCACGAGGTATGTGCAGGGCGCGGACGGCGCGGTCCATGTGACCGTGTGTCCGTTTCCCGATATTTCGCCTGAGGAAGAGGACCATTCGTAGGCAAGGGTGTGACCATCCGGGTCGGATGCGTCGCAGCTCACCGTGCTCAACTCACCGGGCAGCATGAGCGAAGGGCTACACGTCATGGCGTTGATGGCAGGGGCCTGATTCCGGGCCACCGTGACAATGACGCAGGACGTGTCGTGTCCTCCGTTCCCGTCGTAGACCTCGACTATGATTGCGTATGACCCGTGCTGGCGTGGCGCGGTCCACCTGGCTGTTGCTCCGGAGGGCACGACCTTGCCGTCCGTTGAAGACCACACGAAGGTGAGAGCATCTTCATCGTCGTCATGCGCGCTGCAGTACAGCTCACATGACTGCGTGCCGTAGAGCTGGTCGTGTGACGAGGAGAGAGTATCGATTGCTGGAGACACGTTTTCTGGCTCTGCCTTCGTCAGAGGGACAAAGAAGAACACTGCGAAAAGCGCAATCGCAAACACGACGCCCACAATGTCGCCGGGTGGGAACTTGCGTGAGGGAGCCATGCCCGTATCCTCCTCGTCAGTGCCCGCCGCGATGATGGCAGCTACGCTGGCATTCTAGCCGAAAGCCCACGCTGCGACAACCTCAGCTCAGTTGCCCCGGCCGAAGCCAACACTTCCGCCGCAGGCACCAGCCGGAACCGTGCCGTGATGCCATGTGACAATGCAAAACGATAGAGGTGCTCAATTCCGCATGGCCGCCAGCACCACGGATGTCACAGCTAACGTGCAATGGTGAATGCAGGTGTCCTCTACTCCGCCTTGTACGTGCCCCCCCACTCCACCGGGGGAAGTGTGAAGGCGAATGCTATGGACTTCGTGGTCCTACGCGCGGCCTTGCGCGTCTTTCGTAGTCCCACGCTTTCGAAAGGCAGCCATGATGCCTCCTGCGGCAGCCAAACCAACGCCCCACGGCACCCATGGGTTTCTGAGAGTCACCTTGGCCAACAGCACCATCGGCCAAAGCAGAACCCGCACGGCGAACCTCAGCGCTGGTCGCTCTTCGATGAATGCCGCGATTGAGGGACTCGTCTTGTAGTAGAAGGCCACGAAGGCTCGACCTGGCGCATTGGTGAGCAGATAGTTGTCGCGAAAGGCGCGAAGCGTGTCCAGTCGAGGGTCCAGCGATGACCCATAGGCCGCTGTGGCGATGAAGCAGCCTGCCTGGGTTGAGAAGGTCCACACGTACGGGGTGCCGAGAGTGACGCCCGAACTGTCGGCCACCGACGCATCCAGCTTCGCCGTGTAGGCGGTCCCGTTTTCGAGTTCCGCAGCAGGAAAGAAATATGCCGTTCGGGAATCGGCGTCATACGAGACAGTCCCGGTAACGCCACCTTCTTCCAGCGCAAAGCTGGTGTCGGTGATGGTGCCGGCATCCATATCTTCGCTGAACGTGGCGCTCAAACTGCAGGTGATGGGTATGTCAACCGCATCCGCAGCGGGGTAGGAGGAGATTACCGTCGGTGGTACAGGTGGGACCCGCACGCTGACGTAGGCATCTGCCCATGTCGCGTCAATCGCCTCGTACAGGCCACTGAGGATGCCGTTGGAGAACTCGACCGCGCTCTCGTCGCCTGGGATGCCAGTGATGCTGAAATGAAGAACAGCAAGGGACCCCGCGCCGGACACCACGCCCGTTCCAAGCGATGCCACGACCCTCCATCGCCCTGGCTCCATGTCATTCGACTGACAGGGAATGGTGGTACCGCCTATTTCACCATTGCTGACCGACGTCAGCTCCAGCACAGTGGGGTCGAAACTGACATCGAATTGAGCAGCATTGAGGTCTGTCACTGCCGTAACAACTACCGATGCGGAGACCGTTGCGTCCTCGTCCACCGCGGCAGGAATGTCCGTTGAAACAGCCACAGGTGCAGCACCGAGTGACACGGGACCGCCAGTTCCGAGTGCAACCAGAGACACGAACAGTGCCGCACTCAACCGCAGCGGGTGCATCGTATTGCGCATAACTCGTCTATGTCTCCAGGCCCAGAATCATGCGGGCTATCGTTGTCATGTCCAGCACATTCACCACGCCGTCACAGTTCGCATCAGCAGCAGAGTTCGAGGGGTCAATAAGAAGTACTTGCCGAGCGACCGCCGTCATGTCCAGGGCATCGACGCTTCCGTCCCCGTTGGCGTCCCCGAGCACGCCATCCACTGCGACCGAAGTGCTATTCCACACTGTCTCAATCTCATACTCCAGGCCGGACAGTATCCCCGCGTCGAACGTAACCGGGGTCGACGTGCCTGCGTCGCCGATTGCGGCGAACCATATGCGCGAAAGGTATCCGCTGCCGCTGACCGTGCCCGTACCCAGGGAGTTCACCACCCTGCACCTGCCGGTAGATGGCATACTCCACTGTCCGGGGACGGTTGTGTCCTCTATCACACCATCGTCGACCGATACCACCTGCAGGACCAACGGGTCGAACACGAGGTCGTACTGCGCCGCGTTGAGGTCGACAATGTAGCCAGCATGGATTGTCACCGCAACCATTGCGCCCGGTACCACCACATCGTAATCCGCGACTGCCGATACGTCGCCGGCAGGCGGCAGAGTGGAGAACGAGGTAGTGCTGGCTGCCCACGCAGAGGAACTCGAGTTGTCAGCGTAACAGCGGTAGAAGTATGGGGTGCCGGGGCTGAGCCCGTCGACGTCGAGGGAGAACTGACCCTCGATGAGCTGGCCAAGGCCATGGGACTCTTGCCATGCCAGCGGGTCAATGCCGCCATTCGCGGTCCCCCAGTAGACAGTGATAGACGGAGTCTCCCCTCCCGTGTCGATGACCTCGCCATTGAGTCGTGCGGACGTCTGCGTTATGTGTGAAGCTCCAGTCCCGTTGGAGACCGTCAGCATCGGTATCGTGACGATGAAGGAACGCACCGGTGACCACCAGCTACGGATGACCTCATTCCCGTCATCTGCGTCCAGCGCCCGGACCCGCCAGAAGAATTCGATTCCCAAATCGAGTAGCCCCGCAGGCACCAGATACTCAATCCCCTCCATGGAGACGTCCAGGATAGGAGCTGTAAACGCATCATTGCTGGCCACCTGCAACTGATACGTGGCAGCGTCGTCCAACGGCGCCCACTCAAGCTCGAAGGCCATGTTCAGGAAGGTCGTGGGGTTTCCTGGAATCGTGTCATCGTCCTGTGGAGATGTGAGATCAGGTGCTGCAGTGGCATACGGATCGTGATATACCCATAGATTGCGTGTTCCTCCATCCAAATCGTACGTCGGTGAGTTGAAGCCCCAGAGTTGAGATGCCGACACATCGAGCGTCTCTTGTCCGGCGCCGAAGCCATCCGCAAGAACAAGTCCATTTGTCAGGCAGTCATATGCCGCATTCGTGCGACCGCCCAGCTTGCGCTCTACTCCGCTGGTGAAGGCAGCATAGACGATACCGCCGGTCTCCGCAGACGTGCAGCCATCCGAGTCTCCTTCCACACACACACCGGAATAGGCACGAGCCGGTGCTCCGGTACTCTGCCATGTAACACCAGCGGTCATGTCAAACCGATACACGCCGCCCGCCTCGGTACCTGTTGCGGCATAGACATAGCGATTGTTGGCGAAATAGGGGTCGAACGCCACTTGCACAGGTCCAGCGTCAAGGTCAGTCATACTGCTCAGCAGGGCAAAGGAGTTGCCATCGTCCTGGGAGTAGGAGACTGAGCCTTCAGTACCTCCAACGACGACCCAGTCGCCCCAGCAGATGATGTCGTGCGCCCACTCGCCTTCATCGTCACACACCTTGGTGTCTCCGGTCGGGGACCAGTGGCGGCCACTGGTGGTGGACTTGACCATGTCGCCGTTGAAGTCGACGACGTAGAGGGTCGACGCATCGAGGACTGCAAAGTCGGTAATCTCATCGAGACCGGTGTTGCGGTCAGTCCAGCGGCCGAGTCCGGCGGAGCAGGAGGCATCGCCGGAGCCGGAGGACTGCCAGATCGTCTCGGTGCCGATGTCCGCCATATAGATGTTCTCAGTTACTCCCTCACCGGGTGCGATGCCGAGTTCCATCCACTCAAAGGTACCGTCCATCGGGCTACCCTCAAGCTCCTTGTTCCAGATTCGCAGCCATGAGGTACCGTCGTCACAGGAGCGCCAGATGCTGTCGCAATTGCCGATCTTCTCTACCTCGTCCCTGTTGGTGGTAGCAACGTAGAGGCAGGTAGCCTCAGGAATATAGATGGTCTCCTGGGCACTCACGGACACGGCGACGTCAGTCACAACATCGATGTCCGTGTCTATCAGGCCGGACTGGTTCCAGGCCTCGCCGAGTTCATCCTCGTGGCCGCTCACGGAGAAGGCGCTCTCGTCAGACCACCAGCCGTTCCACGCCATGTAGCTCTCGCCCATCGTGCCTGCGAAGGCCCATTCGCCGCCGGGGCTCATCATGACCGTGGCCATGAACTGTCCCGTGGGTGGCTTGGCGGCCCAATACCAGTCGGGACAGCAGACGCCGGTCGTCTCGGTCCTCAGGACCTGGACTCCGTTGCAGCAGCCGATGTCCGGGAAAGGGTCAACGCCGGTGAACCAATCCAGGATCTCCTGGTAGCGCCATGAGCTGGGGAAGGCGAGGCCTGCGAGGGTCCTGCCCTCCATGTCGACGTTGCCGTAGTAGTCGATGGAGGCGATGTAGGGGTTGTCCTCGTGGTCGAGCATCTCGAGGGAGATGGTTGTGTTCTCGACCCAGAACATGAAGCCGCCGTCATCGATCACCTCGTCGATCGCGGAGACCATGTTGACCTCGATGCCGTTGACGAGGACCATGACCTTGCGGTCACCGGTGTCATCACCCATGTAGTCCATCGGCAGGTCGATATCGCCTGCGTGGCGGACCAGCTGGCCTACATTGTCCCAACCTGTGGGCAAGGCATACGTACCAAGATCGGTCTCGAGGGGGCTGACGATGTTGTAGTCATCGTTCTTGATGACTACCGGGTAGCTGTCGAACTCCGCCTCGCCGTTCCAGGCATCGATGCTGTTCCAGGTGCCTGCCTGGAGCATGTAGCCCATGTAGTCGGGGACTAAGTCGTCAACAGGAGGCGTTTCGCCGGGGTCGACGTCATCAGGGAGATCGCAATACTGGTCGTTGACGTTGCCGACACAGAGAGCGATGATGGTGTCATCGACGTCGAAGTTCGGTGAGAACTCGAGGTCGATGATGGCGTCGCAGGGCACCCACCCGGGGTAGCTAACCGTGCCGCCGGTGGCGTGAGTGGTGTTGGCCCATGAAGCCGACCAGTAACCGCCGACGTCGTAGCGCCAGATGGCGGCGTTGTTCAGGTCGTAGTTGTTCGTGGGGCCACCGGGGCCGGAGGGAGACTCATTCTCCCAGTCCCACGTGCCGACGGCGATGACGCGCTTGTGATCGAGATCGAGCTCCATGGACACGTCGAGAGCGGTAATCATGCCCTGAACGGTGCCGCAGCCCATGTAGTAGAACTTGCCTGCGCCATCGTTCGAGGCGACCACGACCGGGACGTACTTGTCGCCCGATGAGGCGCCATCATAGCCCCAGCCTGCGACGACCACGAAGTCAGGGTCGTCGGGTGCAACGGAAACGGCGGTGAAGAACGCGAAGTCCTCCCAGTTGTTGTGCGGACTCGAGCCGTTCTCCACATCCGGCAAATCGGGAATGTTGTTAGCGTCGAGTAGCTGGGAGGAACAGTTCGTCCACGTTGCACCGCCATCCTCAGACTTCCACAGCTCCGGGTGATGATAGGTGGTGGCTAGGTCGTTGGGGCCACTCTCGAGAGCCCAAACGGCCTCCTCATTCTCTCGACTGTCGTACGACACGCCAATGGCGTAAATGGTTTGACCATCGCCCGCGACGGCCACGTCGATGATGTCACTGCCCGGCACAATCACGCCATCCGCATGAGACGGAGTTGGTAGGGAGAGCCATTGTCCTCCAGGTAACTCAGGTGTTGCGGTTCTGCAGGGTCGAAAACTGACAACCCCCAAACTGCCATCGTCAAAGAAGTCGTAGATGAGCTCCTCAACCTCGGACTCATCGGAGGTTCCCCACCAGTTGTCGGTGGCGTCTAACGTGGTGCCCGACTCCGAGAGCATCCTCAAGGCATCGCCATCATTCTCGACGACAGCATTGCCGTTGAACAAGGCACCGGCGCCAAGCTCGACCGTAGCGCCGTCGACATCGGCGCTGTTTCCAAGAATCGTGTTGCCGCTGAGGTGAAGAGCCTTTGGGCAGTAGATGGCGGCACCATGAGGGGCGGAGTTCTCGACGAACTGATTCCGGGTTACCACAGCCTCCCCGTAGGCCCGCCCCACGTAGAGACCGCCACCATACGTATCAGCCGTGTTGCCCGCGATTTCGTTGTGCGAGATATCTACTGGGTAGTGTGCGCTCCATATGTAGACGCCCCCACCATTCTTGGCACTGTTTCCAACAATCCTATTCGACGCGATTACGAGCTCCTCCGCAGATTCAACAACTATTCCGCCTCCGGTCCCCACTCCGCTTCCGTTCGCCTGTATCGTATTGCCCTCGATTCGGCAGGCGTTCCCTATCTCCTCCATGTAGATCCCGGCCCGGAGATTACGTGCAATACGATTATCAATGAACTCGAGTCTACCGACGCCGTAGTCGAAGAATTCCTCACATTCAATCCCGGAACCGCCGTTGTCGTTCACATCGTTGTTCAGTATCGTAATCACGCCGGCTCGACCCAGTTTGACCCCCTCACCACCATTCGATTCGATGGTACTGTCCCTGACGACTACCCTTTGTCCCGTCGAGGGCGCCAACGAGATTCCGCTACCAAGACACTGGTGGATGTGGCAATCCGTGATGTGGGGCACAGAACCAATCGCTCTAAGTCCATAGTCATGACCGGCGTACTCAATGACGCAATGCTCAAGGATAGAGCCCGCGACATATTCGTCATCCTCATCGTACCTTGCAGGAACGCTCGTCGCCGAGAACACTATGCAGCCCCAATCGCCTGGAGCCGGTTCAAAGCCAGGTACCCCTTCTTGTCCGGTACCGGTGAAAGTAATCGGCGCGGCAGCAACCCCCCGGGCAAGCAACTGGCCATCAATTTGAAGGGACCGACTAGCGTCAAAACTCACCACGACGCCCGGTTCAATAGTCAGCGTCACCCCTTCAGCTACAAGTACGCTGCTGGTGGCATGATACGGGCTATTGGCGTACGTCCATGTTGTATGGGACGATATCACTCCTCCCACAATCATCCCGCTCGCAGCTACCGGCGTCACAGCAGGCATTGTCGTGGTCAGGAGCGTGCCCAGGAGTAGTACTATCGTGCAGAGCCGTTTCATCTCGTTCACGCAGCCGTGGAACCGCTGGCAGAATTGGAGACGGGAGCACCATGCGCTGCCAGTTGGCCTATTCTAACAGTCGTGTGCGACCAAGGCAATAGGGCGAATTGCCCTTGGCGAATTGCCCTTGGCGAATTGCCCTGAGCTTTGGGCCGGGGCTCCTGGCACTGAGGGGCGGATGGTTTCAGGGTCCAAGCTGCGGGATGAGGTAGCGTTGCGTCACGAGAAATACTACCGGGTGGGTGCGACTCGGGGAGAAGAAGGCGAGGAAGCAGGTGGGGTCGCTGTGGGAGGGGCACCAGTGAACGGGGGAAGCCGCTGCTGCTGGATGAGTGCGTCACGTGACCGTGTGTTCCTGGTCGGCATCGGTGCCGTGTTCCTGACGGCGCTGGTGTAGCGTGGCCTGGCACCTGGGGACAACCCCGGGGTGCCGCGTAATGGAAGATGCGTCACGATGCGTGCAAGCAAGCGCCAAGGACGCCCGCAGGGCTCCACCTGTCACCCTACGGGCTATCCGTCTCGTAGCGGACGATTTGCTCCAGCCTCTTCCGCGACTTCGCACCGCCTGATCTGCCATGGTCGAAAGCGGGAAGTCTCACATTCAGGATGGTCCTATTCTCGGAGGGCAGTCCAAGTACTCACGGCAAGATTCCTGCCAGCTCAGTGTGTCTGGTTTGGGAGGTGCAGCTGTAGCTATACCCAAGCCACAGACCTTGGCTCTCTCGAACTACGGCTACAAGAGGGTCAATGAAACCCTCCCTCACCAATGTTCTTAAGGCCTCGTGCCTGGAGATGAAATCAGCGACTGGTGGACTGTATTGATAGTACAGGGACACGAACTCAGCACCCAGTTTGCTGGGTAGCAGAACTTCATCCCTGAAGTCTCGTAGGATATCTATCTCCTCCGCTGTGGGTGTGCCATAGGCTGCTGTAGCAATGAAGCAAGCTGATAGAGCGCGGAAGTCCCATGTTGGCCCTTCGCTAGTTAGTCCATGGTTGTCTCTAGCTATCACTTTCCAGTGATAGTCGGTATTCTCCTGTATGCTTGGTGCATAGGTAGAATCTGATTGAGATTCTGAAACCAGCGGTGGATCTTCCGTCGTACCGAAGTAAACGTCATAGGTGACAGTATCGGCGGCGTCGGGGTCGCCCCCGGTCCATTCCAGGATTAGGTTCTCGGGAGCAACGTATGTGTCATCGCCGGGTGAAGGATTGCTTGGTGTGTTTGGTGGAGTTGTGACGACAGTTTCTTCAAATTCTCCATCGCCGTCAGAGTCTTTCTTGATAGTAACGCCTGCTTCACCTTCGGAAAGAGCATCCCAGTCAACAGTGTATTCGTGTGTTACATTACCTGATGTAGGGATATCCGTAGCGGTAATGGTAGTAGTCTCTCCCTCCTCAGCAGAGATTAGCTCAAGTCCATACGATCCCTCACCTGTGCCTGCTGTTTCATAACGATAAAAGTCAATATCCTCCGGAGAGAAGATTACACAAGTTTCACTTTGTCCATCATACATCGAATTTGGAATTTCCAGTCTAATTTCTCCATCTACTAAACCCGTAACGTTGCCATCGAAATCATAAACTCGGAGCTCCACAGGGCTAGCCACTGCAGCTACTATCCCCGGTGTTCCTTCTGGACAGATAGGCGGCAATTCAGTTTGTTTTCCCGGGCCAAGCTCGATTGTACGAGAAACACGGAAAAAACTTGGTTTAAGTTTTGGCCCCAGTTCAACCCCATCCACCACGAAGTTCAGATTGCTATTAGGACCAAGTGCTAAACCTTCAAAATGTTCATCGCCAATGCTCTTTACGCAATCCCGTGGCACACCGAAGGGATAAGTAAAGGATACATCTTCTTTCCCAACGCCCATATGTACCTTGCTCCATACTTTCTCACCCTCATCCTCAATCGAAAACATATACAAGGCAAAGCTTAAACCTTCCGCGCTATCTAAATGAACCTCCGACACTATATATTCATCTTGCCCATCCTTCTCATCGACCCAGCTATAATAAACTACCACTTCCATGATGATCGTAGACACAGGTGGCGGTACATATTGGCAAAGGGAAGAATAGACTGGTATATGCCTCTTTAACGGATAAACGGTTACGATGTGAGTATTGCTATTTGTAGCTCCCTTGTCATCCTCAATCGTTAGTTCAACTGTATATTCTTTTGCCTCACCCATCGCTCCTCTGAAGCGGCGGGTGACTTGCTGTCCTGTAGCAGTTTCACTGTCTCCAAAATTCCATTCATAGCTAACGATAGTCCCATTCGGGTCATACGAGCTGGAGGCATCGAAAGAAACTACATCGCCCGAAAAGGGATTTTCTTGAGAACAAGTAAAGGACGCTACTGGCGGCAGGTTTCCAAGCCACTCTTCAGGTGGGTATGCCCAACCAATGTAAGAACCAATGCAAGTTCCTTGTTCAATTCCTCCACTCCCTGCCAGATTCTGTATTTTGACTGTGGCACAGGCATGGATGACCTCCCCTTCACCTAGATAAATTCCTATATGGCCATAAGGTTCATAATCCCCGGTCGCAGAGAAGAAAACCAGAGCACCCCTTGGTGGGTTCCAAGCCTGGTTTGCAGAGTGAAACTCATCCCCCAGCTTCTCTATAGCATCGTTTGGGCAAGTCCACCCTGTTGTTTCCGTATTGATGTTTTTGCCTAATCCGTAGGCTTGCGATACAAACTTCAGGCACAGATCTTTCCATTGTGAGCTTCCTTCTTTGCTCTCCGCCCATTCTATTGCTTGCTCCACCCTATCCTGAGCTGAAACGAAGTAACCGGGAACAGAGCTTGGGATGAGGTCTTCAAAGGAAACCTCTTTAAGAAAATCCTCAGCTACCCAACCTTCAATAGGAAAGGGTTCATACTTTTCTTCCCCAATTTCCCACCAGTTGTGCTCCTCAATGTCATATTGAGGGCCGTCTATTATCCTGAATGCCCATTCATCTGGAACGACCTTTATAGTCTCGCCAGTCGGATCATCCTTATGTATCCTTAGCCCCAAATCGCCCGTGTTGGTTACCTTCGCTATATCTCCTATTTCAAACATAGGGGCTGACTCAGTAGTAAAGCTCCATGTATAGGGTTCTGCTAGTTGATTGCCGGCCTCATCGGTGATAGCTGTGTTGAGGGTCGCGGTGTACTGGTGGTCGTAATCCAGGTTAGCATCAGGGGTGAAGGTAGCGGTATAGGTGCCGCTGTCATAACTAACCGTTCCAGAAACTGCGCTACCGGTAAGAGTAAAACTGGTCTCGTTGATGATAGAGCCATCCATAGCCTCGCTGAAGGTAGCTGTTGTTACGGCGTCAACTCCGACACCGGTGGCGCTATTCTCAGGTGAGACGCTGGATACAGTGGGTGGGGTGGTGTCGTCGCCTATCTCATAGTTCTCAAAAGGCTCCATCAGCGGATAATTGTCTTTATCTGAATCTATACTGTAAGGTGTATCTCCGATTCCGTCTCCATCAGCAAGAGTAGCAACAACAACATCATCAATATAGGTATGGTTGTAGCTTATGAAATCAAAGAAAGTTATGTTTGACACGCTTCTTCCAGTGTCAAGTACTCCGGTAGAATCCCTCTGGGTCCATTGGTCTGAAACTGCGCCCCAGATGAAATCTTGCTCATAAGAACCATCTGAATAAGTTATCCCGACACAGTTATTGTCTCCACCTTCTCGATAATACCACCAGGTAAACGATTGAATGTCGCTTACTGGTATCGGGTAATCAAAAGTATAACTTAAACGCGTGGTTCCTCCTGATGCTCCAGTGTAGATATGTGCAGAGTAGGTTCCTGTGTGGGCTCGGATGGTTGAGACTTCCCAGTCTCCCGAGGCCTGCCAATGTGAGAAGTCACCTTCTTCAAATCCCCCGTTTTGGAGTACAGATGAGGCTTCTACATCGCTCCCAGCATAATCATCCCAGTAGTTGCCAAGGTAGCTTGTGTAGGTATTGCCATTGTAGGTGTAGGTTATTTCATCTGTAGAGTGCCAAATATTGTTTGAAGTTGAATCGTTGGAATAAGTGTTCTCAATGTTATCCATGAAATTGTTGAGGTATATTTTGTTATCTATCGAATGATCTGAGTAGATCCCGTAGTCGTTATTGAATACAATGTTCTTCGTTATGGTGTCACAACACGAACGGTAAGACAGGC
>JAUVYD010000189.1 GCA_030603265.1 Dehalococcoidia bacterium | reverse complement strand
GACTGTGCCTTGAGGTTGAGCCTCGCGAAGTGATCAGCAATGCGGCAGCCGCATTGTCCGAGTCCGATAACTGCCAGTTTCATGTAATACCTCCATTTCTCCCTGCTCGCCGGCCTGAAGCGTCCCTAGTCATAGATGCCCACACGGTCTCGAATGATGAGGACGTATACCAGCGCGCCAATCAGTACTGCTGCGAGGACTATGATGACTATCAGAGCCCACGTGGGCAGTAGCCCAGCCTTGAAGTTGTTTGCTGTGCTCCAGCCGCTGTCGTTCAACGCGCCATCTATCGCCTTGACTCTCCAGTGGTAGGTGCCGTAAGGCAGTGCCTCTGTCTCGGTGAGCGTGTAGCTCATCTCAGGTCCGCTCGTTGAGACGATAATTGCACTCCCCTGGGCGATAAGCCCGGTCTTGGAGATGAGTACCTGGCTGAAGTCAGGAGTGGCTGATATCTGCAGTGCGTATTTCACGCCACTGGGGTCGTCAACGATTTTCCATGTGAGAGTAGGTGTGATCTTGCCGAGGATT
Source organism: Dehalococcoidia bacterium (assembly GCA_030603265.1). Classification (GTDB taxonomy): domain Bacteria; phylum Chloroflexota; class Dehalococcoidia; order GIF9; family AB-539-J10; genus SKVJ01. Next base: position 3,063 of record JAUVYD010000189.1, on the reverse strand, counting down.
CCGATGCGCGTGCCGTTCTCTGGAGAGCCCGGGACGGGCTTCGCGGGAGCCGTGGACTCCATCGCGTACGTGAGGGTAAGGGTCGAGTCGCCAAATGTGACGGTCACGGGATGGTCCGCCGTGTGGGTGCTCTGTGTGTGTGTGGCTGCCAAGGCCACTCCCGGGAGCGTGCCGTTGGTGTTCGTGGTTCCCGTGCCCTTTGTCACGCCGTCATATGCCACGGTGACGGAGGTGCCTGCCGGCAACCCCGTGCCGGTTACAGTCAACTCGGTGCCCACGTTGCCGCTCGTGGGCTCCATGAGTACGGTCGGCTCCACTTCGAAGTCGACGTTATCGATGTCCGACTTGCTCGTGTCCTCGCCCTCGGCGTCGATCTCGTGCGTGCCCATGGCGGCATTCGGAATCGTGACGGTAACTTCGAACGTGCCGTCATTGTCGGCGCTGAACGCGGTCTTGATGCTCTTGCCGTCGAAGAGTATCTCGATGTCATCCTCGCTTGCCTCGAAGCCGCTTCCACTGACTGTCACGGTGGTGCCGACCACTCCCTTTGTCGGCTCGATGTTGATGCCGGCGGTCATCGTGAACGGGGCGGAAATGCAATCATCCTCATCGGCGACATCGCCGCCTGCTGTGATGTCATGCTCGCCGGCACTCGCGGCAGGGACGATGAACTTGCCCGTCCACGTGCCCTTGTCGCTCTCGTCGTCAACCTCTTCCAGCTCGACTTCCTCTCCACCGAAGAACAGGATGAAATCGGTGTCCTCGTCATCGACGTCGCCGAAGCCGGTTCCCTTTATCTCGACCACTGTTCCCATCGGCCCCTCGGCATCGTCAGGGTCGTCGATATCTTCTTCGTTGACCGAGATGACCTCGATCTTTGGCTCGACGGTGAAGTCTTTCGTGACCTGCTCTGTGTCCTCAATCTCGTCATCGTCTGCCTCGTTGCCGTGGTCCTCGTCCACGATGGCGATTGAGTGCTTTCCTCCAGTGCACTCGGGAATCTCGAAGGGGTCCTCCTCGGTCGTGTATGAGTAGTAGAGAGGATCCTCGCTTTCCTCGTGGAAGTCCCAGTCGTCGCTGTCATCCAGTACCTTGACCCACTCGTCGTCGGCCATCTGGAAGTAGGCCCACGCGTCATCGTTATCGTCGGCGTTTCCCCTGAGAAACACCTCGGTGCCGATGGGGCCGCTGCTCTTCGGCCTGATGGACATGCTGGTGATGTCTACAGCCGCCAGCACGGGCATGGCGGCGACGGGCAGCAACAGGCCCGCTATTGTCAGTGCGGCAAGCAAACGGGATAGCACTCTCATGTGTGACAGACCTCCTCAGTTATCTGGTCAACTACTAAACTATCAACGAGGACACGCCGCCAAAGGTAAACGGATTGGCTCCGAATTCTTCTGGCAGGTTGGGAAAGGACACAACCTCTTGGTAGCAGGCCGCGGAGCAATGCGCTCGTGACCATTGCGACTCCAGCGTATCATACGTGCGAACGGGCGTCAACAAACATTACAACTGTCAACAGGGTGTGGAATTGGTGTTGATGCTCTACGGTTTTCTGTCCTTCCCTGACTGTTCAGCGAAGATGTCCTTGGGCGGATCTGTATGGGCGATGCATGCGTCGCCCGTCGGGGGAGGATGAAGTGTCTTGATTCGGTGTAGGGGCGCTTCGGGAAGCGCCCGGTGATTGTGTGTCGCACAGGGTTGGCGCCATCTGGAGAGTTGATGTCTGCGGTGGCCGGAGGGTTTCGGCGGTTGGATTCGGGCTACAGCAGTGGTTCCAGACAATGGCCGGGCCGTTCACGAACGGCCCCTACATTCGAAAGCACCCCATGTCCCCACGGGCACGTGAAAGACTGAAGAGGCCGTCCTACGCTGGGTGCAGGCTAGTCCTTCGGAAGGATGACCAGCCCCTTCTTGATGGCGATGACGACGGCCTGCGTGCGGGCGTTTGCGTTCAGCTTTCGCAGAATCGACGTGATGTGGTTCTTGATTGTCTGCTCGGTGACGTCGAGCTTGTCCGCAATCTGCTTGTTCAGGAGACCCTCGGCCATGTACCGCAGAACTTCCATCTCCTTTGGCGTGAGGGGAGACATGAAACTGGCGGTCTCCTTCTCGCGCGAGAGTTCATGGAACTGCTGCAGTATCTGCTCGGCCACCCTTGGCCGTGAGGTGAGAGTCTCATTGATGGGATGCTCTCCTCCGGCGCAGCGGGAGATGGCGCGCGAGAGGTCGTCCGCACTCACGTTCCTGCCGAGAATGGCTGCTGCCTGTGCCTTTATCGCCTGGAAGACATGCTCGTCCTCCTGCGCGTTGGCTGACAGAATCAGGACGGACACGCTTGGAGCCCGCTGCTTGATTGCCCTGCAAAGCCGCAGGCTCTCCGCATTGGCGCTGTCCGCGCCTAGGATGACGACATCGGGCATCAGCGAATCTATGGGTGCGAGCACAGCATCGCTGAGCTCGCCCTCTCCGGCAATCTCCACATCGGGCATGCGAGATAGCGAGGCTCTGATGCCCTGCCGGTACATGGGCTGCTCATCTACGACAAACACTTTCGCCATCGGGCCTTCCTCCACTCGTCCGTCTCGGGTACTTATGTGCTAGTGTAACACGTACTTCCGGACATTCAAGTGGTGCTGCGGTCTTGGTGCAGCTGGTCTGGGATTCTGTCCTTCTCTGTATGTTTGGCGGAAATGCTCGTATGCAGGGGGTGCTGAGGTTGAATCTGAAAGGAGCACGTTGCACGTGCCCGTGTGGATGTGGGAGTGGTGGCAATGTAGGGGCGAAGGCATGCCTCGCCCGTAGGTTGGTACATCGGTCGTGGTTGTGGTCACAGGCAGGATGAACACGGCACGCGACGTAGGAGCGGACCTCTGCGTCCGCCCGTAGGGTGGGGTGCCGGCAGGGTGGGAATTGCCCGGTTTCCTGTAGGGGCGGACCTCTGTGTCCGCCCGTGGTGGATCGGTGGTCGGCAGGGTGGGAATTGGCCGATTTCCTGTAGGGGCACGTTGCACGTGTTGGGGGGGGGCGCCATGGTGGAATTGCCCGTTTTCCCGTAGG
>JAUVYD010000166.1 GCA_030603265.1 Dehalococcoidia bacterium | reverse complement strand
TGCGGGGTCCCGGAAGTGGTGTTGCTCAGGGTGGTTGAACCGTTCTCCCCGTCCAGCGTCAGCTACATCGGCGAGGCAACCGCCCGCAACGCCGAGCAGAAGACGAAGGCAGCAGCCGATGAGTATCTCTCTTACGTGGCCGACGGGCTGCGGACGCACTGCGGCGGCGTCAAGACAGCCGTGCTGGAAGGCGACCCCGCTTCGGTGATACTGGACTACGCGGCCAAGAACAACGTGGACCTCATCGCCATGAGTACGCAAGGGGCCTCCGGGCTCGCGAGATGGACCATCGGCAGCGTCACGGAAAGGGTGATGCGGCACTCCACGGTGCCCCTGCTCTCCGTGCTGCCGACAGGGCACAGGCGCTGATGCAAGTCATGCAGTGCGTCATCATGTGTACGTCCGTGCACCATGGCAACACACGGAAGGTGGCCGATGCCATGGCGGAGGCAGTCGGCGGGAGCGTGCTGCAACCGGCAGAGGCCGGGAAGAAACCGTTCCAGGACGGGGTCTTGCTCGGGTTCGGCTCCGGCATCTACTTCGGCAGGCACCACAAGAGCATCCTTGCACTGGCCGCGGAGCTGCCGGAAGCGAGCGGCCGGCGTGCCTTCATCTTCTCCACAAGCGGCATGGGCTACCGGCCTGCGCTCGTCTTCGGGAGGGACTACCATAGAGCGCTCCGTGACATCCTTGTCCGGAAGGGCTTCCTCATCACCGGGGAGTACTCATGCAAGGGCTACGATACCTACGGCCTCTGGGGCAAGCTGGGAGGAATCGCGAGAGGGCGGCCGAGCGAGCGCGACCTCGTGAACGCCGGGCAGTTCGCGCTCGGCCTGGTGCAGATGGACGCTTGCGGGGAACCCAACGACGGGCAGGTTGGAGGCAGACGCAATGGCCGTTGAGGAAGTCGGTGAGAAGTACGTGTGCAACATATGCGGCAACGAAGTGTCCGTGACGAAGGTGGGTGGGGGCACTCTCGTCTGCTGCGGGGAGGAGATGCAACTCGTTGAGTAGCAGGGCCCCGGCCGGATACGTACACCATCCACGACCGGGACACCACATGCGGCAGCCCATTCCGGCAACGTTGTCCCGCCGCGGTGCGCGTCAGAGCGGCGCTGCCCCATCGGCCTTCAATCTGCACGAAAGGAGCACGCTATGGGCATGCCAGTAGTCCACGATGAGATTGACCGGTTGCGGGCCACCGCCCGCATTCACAACAGCATAGGGCCAAGCCTGGAACTCGAGGAGATTGCACGGCTCTCCATTCGGGAACTGGTCGACCTACTGGACTGCGACGCGTGCGCGATTCTCCTTATCGAGGGCAACGAACTCAGGGTTGTCTGCGAGAAGGGTTTCTCTCGCAGCATTGGGACAGGCACGCTCCCTCTTGACCTGCCCCCCATTCAGGAGATAGTCCACAGCAGGAAGAGTCTGGCCATAGGAGATGTGGCGGACAGCAACGCGGCCGGCTGCATACCACACGGTTGCTCAATAGTTTCATGGCTCTGCAGCCCGATTGTCGTAGATGAGCAGGTCATCGGTATCATCCACGTCGACTCCTCGCGTAAGAACGCATTCAGTCAGGACGACCTCAGCTTCGTCGAGTTCCTGGCCGGGGAGATATCCGTCGCAGTCGAGAGTTCCCTGATCCATGCACAGATGCGGGACCTCGCGACGAAGGACGAGCTCACAGGCTGTTTCAACCGCCGGAAGTTCAACCTCGACCTCGAGGGCGAACTGGCATGCGCGGCTTCGGGAGGTCGCCATCTCTCCCTTCTGATGGTAGACATCGACTGGTTCAAGCGACACAACGATGCTCACGGCCACCAGCAGGGCGATGTGCTGTTGCACAGGTTCGGCCAGCTACTCAAGACAAGCGTACGCCCGCAGGACAAGGTCTATCGCTACGGTGGGGAGGAATTTGCGGTGCTGCTTTCAGACTCGCCCGGGAGCAGCGCACTGGCAACAGCACGGCGACTCTGCCGTGCTGTGCGTGAGACCGAGTTCGAAAGAGCCGAAACCAGCCAGCCCGGTGGGCGGCTGACCGCCAGCATCGGAGTCGCAACCTATCCCGAGGACGCGAGCAGCAGCACACAGCTCCTCGCCGCTGCAGATTCCGCCCTCTACAAGGCGAAGGAACTCGGTCGCAACCGAGTCCGCACCTACGGCACAGGCAGCTAGCGCCGGCGGCGCAGACAGCCCGACGGCACCGTGAGGCCCCGCGGCAGCTGTATGTGTTTGTGGCTTTCCACGTGTTCCCCTCTCATCCAACATCCTCGCTGAAATCCGCTCCACAAGGCGACCTTCGTACGGGAATCTGCGCTTACGAAAGTCGAGCGCACGAACTGTACCTTTGTGTCTTATGCCGCAGCCATCGCAACGTCTACTATCAGGTATACCCGAGTAGTAACACAGGAGTAGTGCGATGCCAATCATGATTCGAAGCAAGGAATACTACCGGACAGCCGAGGCCTGCCAGGCGGCGGGCATCAGCAAGAACACGTTCTTCCGCTGGCTCCGCTCCGGCGAGTTCGACGACGTGAGCACGGCGGACAGACACGGCTGGCGGCTGTTCACCAGCGATGACATCGAGAGGCTCTGCAACAGAGCACAGCAGGTCACAGTACGTGAGGCAGTCGAAGCGCGCTAGTCAGAGCAGCGGCGTTGCTTCAGGAGAGAGCGATGACGACGATGACGGGGGTAGTCTCTGCACGGCCAGAGACGATAGACAAGGCGCGTACCGGTCGGGGTGTCAAGGCAACCGGGCTCGCGGGGCAGGCTGCTCAGGACGCGGCAGCCGACTGGGACAGAGTCCGGGCGCATCTCCTCGAGGAGATCAACTCCACGGTCTGGGCCAGTGCGAAGTTGCCGGAGATGGTGGACCAGGTGGTCCAGTTGGCTCAGCACGCGCTCATGGCATCCACATGCTCCGTCATTCTGTCCAACGGGCACGGACACAAGGTCTTCTTCGAGGTTAGCAGCAGCGATGGCACACAGGATTTGGTGCAGACACACGTCGACAACGTAAGTGGGGCAGCCAAATGGGTTACACAGCATTGCAAGCCGCTCCTTCTGAACGACATGACGGAGCGAGAACCTGGCGAACCGGCCCGGCTCAGCGAACCAGGACTCGAGACCGAGCGAATCCTCTGCGTACCGCTGACAGTACACGGGAGAACCTCCGGGGCACTCCGACTGACACGACCACAAGACAGCCACCCGTTCACGCAGCAGGACCTCGCCACGGCCGAACTCATCGGCTCGATGGCAGCTGTGGCGCTCGAAAACACGAAACTGCGCCAATCGGTCGAGGACGGCTATCGCACCACCATACGAGCACTCGCGGGAGCAATCGACGCGAAGGACCCGTACACGTGCGGCCACTCACAACGAGTGGCGGAGTACGCTCTCGTCGCAGGCGTCTCGCTGAGTATGGATGAGAGCGCCATGACCACGCTCGAGTACGCAGCAATCCTCCACGATGTGGGAAAGATTGGAATCGATGATGCAATACTCCGCAAGCCCATGCGACTGTCGGCCAGGGAACACGCGGTTGTGCGTGACCATCCCGTCATCGGAGCTGCAATCGTGAACGACATACCCTTCTTGCAGGACGCGGCAGACCTGATTCTGCACCATCACGAACGCTACGATGGCAGCGGATACCCGCACGGCCTGCGCGGCACAGACATCCCGCTGGGGAGTCGAATCATCGGCATCGCCGACGCATTCGACACGATGATTACCGACCGGCCCTATCGTCGCGCTCTAACAATCAACGAAGCCATGACCGAGCTATGCCGCTGCAAGGGCACGCAGTTCTGCCCCGAGGCGCTGGACGCTTTTGCATCCGGCTTCTCACGTCACTACGACGATATCTGCACCCGGCCTCACTTGCTTGCCCGGGGCACGTCAGACGAGTCCAACAGAATCTGACACCGCGCGGTTCCCGCTGACGACGATCCCGGCGCACAGTGAGTGCAAGGGCACGGGACATCCACAACCTCGATTCCAACGACACGAAAACCCCTCTCACCGAAGTGCTCCACGACTGGCCTGCCGCGTGGCGTCGCCGCCATGAAGGGGAAGGACTTGTCACGGCTTGAGTGCCCGCACAGCAGACTTTTGGCGAACAAATCGGCTCTTCGTGGACTCCCGGGGAAAGGCCGCGAAAACACCGGAGAATCCGGAGCATCCGACCAGTCGAAAGGGCGGGGACAGAGGCGATAGAAACCAAGGGCGACCGGCACTCGCCGGCCGCCCTGTGATTTCGTGCGTCAGCTCTCCAGCTTGCCGCCTGCGGGCACCTGCGGCACATCCCAGAAGCTGCTCAGGTCGTGGTACTTGTAGGGCCG
>JAUVYD010000240.1 GCA_030603265.1 Dehalococcoidia bacterium | reverse complement strand
GCTGGATTCGCTTGCCGGGGCGATGGCCGGTGACGGCCTGAGACTTGACGATGTGGGTATGGTGATTGGAACGCACTGCCATCCGGACCACTTCCAGGCCGTGGATGAAGTCGTGCGGCGAAGTGGGGCGCTCGTGGCGCTGTCTCAGGTTGAGTATGAATTCCTCCAGGGCCCTGGGAAGGCTATCTACGGGTCTTTCGGCACCGACTCACCTTCCGTTGTCCCTGCGGTGCTGCTGCAGGAGGGAGAGCTGAAGCTTGGCTCCTCCGACGGACGGCGAATCGATGTGCTCATGACTCCCGGCCACACGCCGGGCTCGATCTGTCTCTATCTGAGGGAGACGAAGATTCTTGTAAGTGGCGACGTGGTCTTCCCGGGTGGCATCGGGCGGATGGATTTCGTGGGCGGCAGCATGTCGCAGATGGAAGACACCATCAGCAGGCTCGCGGAGCTCGATATTGAGTGCATCCTGCCCGGACACAGCAGCCAGGCGGGTCCTCTTGTGTCCGGCAAGGAGAACGTCGTCCGCAACTTCCAGATGGTCCGTATGTTCTTCTAGCAACTGTCAATCACTCGCGTGCTGTGCAGAGAACCTGGACGATGGAGATGGAAGACAGAATCAGGGAAGCCATGCTGAGAACGGAGCTTGTCCGTTCTCCCCGCCGTCGCCTGTCAACTTTCGGCAGCACGACCGTCGACTACTACGTCGTAACGGAGTTGGCCGAGGGCATGAGCGCCGTAAGGGATGGCAAGGTCCTCGCAGAGCGCCCCAGGATTGTGACTCCGTACTATCTGCTGCACGTTGAGGGGTTCAGCGAGGGCTCCAGGCGCTACCTTGAAATGATGGCTCAGGAGCACCCCGGCGAGCCGGGCATCTTCTATACATACAGGAATGAACCGAGCTCCATGAACGTGGTGTCGGAGCCTGTTGCCGTCGTGCTGGGAAACCTGACTTCCCGCCTTGATGCAGAGGACAGCCTGTTGAGCGCTGTTATCAAGGGGGTAGAGGATGTCTGGGACCTGGCTGTCATGATGTTTGTCTACGACCTCACCCGGCGTGCGGTTGGAGGACACGTGGCCGACTTCCAGCGGCGCGGACTCCTCGACACGGACTCCTCAGGCGTTCCGAACGCGGCCCGTCAGCAGATTGAGATGCTCTTCAGCGTTGTGAGGGGGGAGCACTCAAGGGCTTCGGAGCTCATCACCGAGTTGAAGCGCTGGGGTGTGTACGAGGAGTACGAAGACAGGTTTCTCTCGCTCTTCAGGAAGTGACGCGGTTTCCGCGTCTTCTCACATCAGGCCCAGGTACCACTGCAGTATCGTGCTTCCCCACACCAGCGTGACCATCGTGCCTGCTGCAAGAAACGGCCCGAACGGAATGGCCTGCTTTCTGCCCTTCTTGCGAAAAGCCAGCAGCAGTAACCCTACGACTCCTCCAACGATGGTGCCCACGAAAAGAGCAACGAAGATGAGTGGGAATCCCGTGGCCGCCCCCATGAAGGCTGCGAACTTTACGTCTCCCCAGCCCATCCCGCCACGCGAGGCGAGGGCGATGAGGAAAAGCAGGGCGAAGCCCGTTGCTGCACCGGCGAGGGCGCTCACTATGGGATGTGGGAAGAGGCCGCCCAGCCACTGGGGCGGCGCGATGGCTGCAGCGATCAGTGCCAGGGCTAGGGCGGGGTACACGACCTTGTTCAGTATGAGTTCGTGTTCGAGGTCGATGACGAAGACGACTATGAGGATACACGCGTACACAACGAGCAACACGAAACTGGTGGTTGGGAGGTTGGTCAGGTAGAGCCCTGCGAACACGAGCGCGGTTACTGCCTCAACACACGGCAGACGCCGGGGTATCTGCGCCCCACAGGAGCTGCATCGCCCCTTGAGCATCAGGTAGCTGATGACCGGCACGAGTTCGCGTGCGGTGAGTTGGCGACCGCAACCCTCACAGTGGGACCGCCCGGTGGAGATTGACTCGCCTCGTGGAAGCCGGTCGATGCATACGTTGAGAAAGCTGCCGACAGTGAGACCGAGAACGGCAGCCAGGATAGTCAGGATAGTCATCATTGCGTTCATGGTAGTCCATTGTGGCGGCACCGAGAGGGCATGTCAACGGGTGCCGATGCCCGCAGGCAGGGTGCAATTGCCCGATTTCCTGTAGGGGCGAAGGCATGCCTCGCCCGTAGGTTGGCGCATCGGTCGTGGTTGTGGTTACAGGCAGGATGAACACGGCACACAATGCAGGGGCGGACCTCCGTGTCCGCCCGTGTGGGGGAGGTGGGGTGGTCATTCGTGATGTAGGGGCACGTTGCACGTGCCCGTGGGGTGGATGAAGTGTTGTGATTCGGCGTAGGGGCGCTTCGGGAAGCGCCCGGTGATTGTGGCGGGACGCGGTTGTAGCTATCGAGCGGGACGAGAATAGTGTGGGGTGATGCGGGTGACCGTGGTC
>JAUVYD010000028.1 GCA_030603265.1 Dehalococcoidia bacterium | reverse complement strand
GGCGGGTCAGGCATGCCTGACCCCTACATTCGAAACCACCCCATCCACCTCCACGGGCAGGCACGGAGGCCTGCCCCTACATTGAGACCACCCCCCACCCACCGGGCACGTGCAACGTGCCCCATCACGAACCACCCCTATGCCCTCGCCACCCCCAGGCCGACCCGGGTGGGTGGTGCAGTCGGCTGCGGCCATGTGCCCCCGCCGGGCGAAGGTGGCAGAACCGCCGACCGCTCAGGCAGACACTGGCGCCGTACAGCAGCGCAGTCTCTTGTGTTTCCTTCTACCCCATTTGCACGTCCGCGCAGGGCTGGCTATGATACAAATACCATGAACGATGTCTTCGAGCTACTGAACCTCGCGAAGCACAGCGAGGCGTCCGATCTCCACCTGGTTGTCGGGTCGCCCCCGATGGCGCGTATCAACGGAGCCCTCCAGGCCCTCGATGGACGAGAGGACTTGACTCCCGAGGACGTGCAGGTTGCGTTCACACAGATGGCCACCCCGGAGCAGCAAAGGGAGTTCGAATCGAACCTCGAACTCGACTTCGGCATGGCGCTGGAGGACGTGGGGCGGCTGCGCTGCAATGCTGCGCGGCAAAGGGGCAACATCAGCTTCGCTATCAGACTGCTGCCGGTGGACATTCCCACCATCGACGGGCTTGAGCTGCCGGAGGTGTACAAAGAGCTGGCTTCAAAGCAGCACGGTCTGGTCATCGTGTCGGGCCCGACAGGCAGCGGCAAGACGACATCACTTGCGACGATGATCAACCATATCAATCACCATCGCACATGCCACGTGGTCACCATTGAGGACCCCATCGAATACACGCACGCGAATCGGGGCTCCGCCATAACGCAGAGGCAGCTCGGGACCGATACGCTGTCATTCGGCACTGCGCTCAAGCACGTCCTGCGGCAGGACCCCGACGTTATCCTGGTGGGCGAGATGAGGGACTCCGAAACCGCCGCTGCGGTGCTGACCGTGGCGGAGACGGGACACCTGGTGCTGACGACAGGTCACGCCACGGGCGCTCCCGAGGCCATCGACCGCGTCGTCGGCCTCTTCCCTCCCGCTCAGCGCTACCTTGCACAGATTCGGCTTGCGGCCACGCTCGTCGCCGTTCTCGGGCAGTTGCTCGTGCCCCGGGCGGACGGCTCGGGCAGGGTTGCCGCTGTCGAGATGATGCTGGGCACTGCGGCAGTGAAGAACCTGATACGCGAGGGGAAGGTACACCAGCTACACAACGTCATCAGGACGAGCGCCAAGCTTGGCATGACGACGATGGACCAGTCCCTCGCCAGGCTCTACGTCCGGAAAGTCATCAACGCAGAGACGCTGCTCGAGTTCTGCCACAATAAGGATGAGGTGGAGGAGATAGTCGGCGGCCGCCTCTCCCACCTTCGCTGAAGCTGCGGGGCCGACGTGGCGTTCCGAGAGCCAAGTTGACAGGTCCACCCACCCTTGACCTGGCGCCCGGCTCTCCAGAGACCGACAGCTCAGAGGGCCAAGACAAGCCGTGACGTCCTCGCCGCCTTCCTGCTAGTATCCGCTTCTGCGGGTCCTATCAGAAGAAAAACTTGACGGCCCTGAGGGCTCCCTGCTTCCAAGCCACGCGGTGACTCACTCCCGTGCCGACCGGTATGGAGGCCGCCTCGGTGACGTACCACTTGAACGTTTCGACCCACACATCTGCTGTGCTCCGCCGCGGCTGCCATCCAAGTAACCGCCGGGCTTTCTCGACCGACACGTAGTGGTCTTTGTCAGCGGTCTCGTATATCCACTCAGAGAGCGGCGAGGGATGGAGCCGCTCCAGTGCCTTCAAGACAGGGATGACAACCCGGGACGGGATGCCTATCACCGCTTTCCCATGCCCAGCATAGTCAAGCAAGACCTGGAGGTCTTCCTTCATGGATTGGAACTCCGTCGCACCGATATTGAAGACGTCGTTGGCAACCTGAGAGGGTGCCACTGAAACCGACAGAATCGCATCCACAAGGTCGTCCACATGCAACAATTGGTACCTATTCCTGCCCATGCCGACTATGGGGATGTTCCGACCCTCGCTAACCCACTCACAGAGAATCTGGAAGACACCCAGCCGCTTGGGCCCGGCGAAGCTCTTCGGCCGGAGAACAGGGACACACAATCCCCTGCGGCGATAATCGCCGCACACCTCTTCCGCGGCGATCTTGCTCTCTCCATACGGCCCCACACCCACGAGAGGATAGGTCTCATCCACAGGGTGTGTCTCGGGTATTCCGTACACCGACGTTGAGGAAATGAAAATGACCCGTTCGCAGCCAGCCTTGTTCGCTTGTTCGAGCACTACGCGCGTGCCCTCCACGTTGGTGGAAATTATCTCTTCTCCGGACGCGAGCGGAAGCGCCGCGGCGCCATGCATCACGACAGTCACGCCCTTCATGGCTTCGGCAAGCACCTTCGAGTCACGTATGTCTCCCTGGAAGAACTCGATAGCACCGGCAAGGTCGTCATATTGGAACGGAGCGATATCGATTCCACGCACCGCTATTCCTTGTTCGACAAGCCGCCTACAAACATGATACCCGAGGAAGCCCGATGCGCCGGTTACAAGCCAATTGTCTGTCATCAATTGCCTCCACGCTGAGGGTCAGAAATCTCGACTAGAGACCCGAGCGGATTAGACGTGATGCGTATCATCCGCAGTGCTCCTTGCAAGAGCGAATCTCGACTGCGACACCGGTGGAGCGCACACGGGGCCACGCCACCAGAAGAAGAAAGCACAAATATGGCCAGCAACCGTATCGCATGCCCACTACCCCGACCAGAGTCATGTCAGATCATGTGCCGACAGATTGATGACTCGTTCACCTGATGATACCATCACCCAGATAAGGGTGTCCCAGCAGGCCATCTGTCTGCAGAGAGACTACCCCTGGCCGGAGAGGTGCTCGGATTGTCTGACAGACCGTACATCCTGCTCAAGAGACTGGCGGCATGTGCCGCCATCATGTTCATACTCCTGTATTTGGTCGTGGCAGCCTGTCGGATGTCCTATCCATACGAATTGGAATGGATGGAAGGGGGAATGCTCCAGCACGTTCACAGAATCCTCAACGGACTCCCCCTGTATGTGCCACCGTCTCTCGAGTTTACACCGTTTATCTACCCGCCTTTCTATTACTATGCGTCTGCTGCTACCACCATGCTCTTTCCCGATGGATTCGTGCCACTTCGAGCAGTGTCAATCCTCGCATCCCTCGGTTGCTTCGTACTGATATATCTTCTCGTTCAACGCGAAACACACGAGCGTGAGCCCGCCCTACTCGCTGCCGGACTGTACGCTGCCACATTCGTCGCCAGCGGGTCGTGGTTCGATATCGCACGGGTTGACTCGCTGTTCATGATGCTGACTCTTGGAGGAGTCTATGCGCTGTGGCGGGGCAACAACGTGCGGTGGCAATTGGTCGCAGGATTCCTGCTCACGCTCGCCTTTCTGACCAAGCAGATTGCCCCTATAGTAATTGCTCCGATAGCACTATGCTGGTTCTACCAGAGGCGAAGACAATCCTTGCCTTTCATCCTGACCGTCGCCGGGGGTATAGTCGGCACGACCCTGCTTCTCAATGTGACAAGTGACGGCTGGTTCATGTACTACATGGTGTGGCTCCCGCAACAGCACGACTCTCTGGAGAGCGTACACCTGACTTTCTGGATACAGGACATCATGTCCCCACTGTTCATTGCAGCCGCGGTGGGTGCGGCAGGCATCTGGCAACTGTTCCGGCAATCAGCACGGTCTGACGCAATTCGCATAATGGCGATGATTCTTGGCCTCGCGCTCGCTTCCTATTTCTCCAGGGTCCACTCGGGCGGCTACGACAATGTCCTGATGCCCGCGTATGCGGCAGTAGCTATCCTCTTCGGAATAGGCCTCCCGCGTGTTCGCAACAGACTATGTTCGATAGAGGGAGCTTCGAGTCGCTCGGCACTGCTTCTCCTCTCAGCGGCTTGCCTCTTGCAGTATGCTACTCTGACCTACAATCCAGTTTGTCAGATCCCAAAGGCGGTGGATGAAGAAGCTGGCAAGGCGCTCGTGCGGGCGATTGCCAGCTACGAGGGCGAAGTGCTGGTCGGCGGACCAGGATATCTTGCGGAGCAGGTGGGCAAGACTGCGTATGCGCATCAAGCAGCACTTGTGGACATCGTTCGGAGCCACGACAGCGTCGAACGTGCCCTTCTCATCGGAGAGATGAATCATGCGATGTCGACGCAGCAATTCGATGCAGTATTCCAGGACTGGGCAGTCTGGCACCTGCCTGAAAGCCTGCACGACTACTACGAAGTCGCCGACCACGCGTTCCTTGGAAAGAAGGCCTATCCCATCGTAGGTCATCCGGGCCGACCACAGCTGGTCTACATCCCACGCGAGGATGTTATGGAAACCAACGATGGTCCGAACAGAAATGAGTAGTACGCAGCACGAAACACCTCGTCTGCCAGCATCACGACTGCTGATACTCCTGCTCGCATCGATGAGACCGCGCCAGTGGTACAAGAACGTGCTGCTGTTCCTTGGCATCGTGTTCGCAGGAAAGCTGGCCGACCCCTCATCATGGATAAGTGTTGCCCTCGCCTTCGCACTATTCTGCCTTCTATCCGGCGGCGAGTACCTGGTGAATGACGTACTCGACCGGGACCGAGACCGCCTCCATCCGGTGAAGCGTAATCGCCCGATTGCGTCGGGCCGACTAAGGGTCGCCACAGCCGTAACCGTCGCACTGGCGCTCATTGTCTTCGCACTGACAATGTCTTTCGTGTACTTCAGTCTGGCCTTCTTCTCACTGGCGGCAGGATTCGTGGTGCTCGTCTTGTTGTATTCCCTGAGGCTCAAGCATATCGTCATCGCCGATGTGCTGGTGCTGGCCACTGGCTTCGTCATACGAGCGGTTGCAGGCTGTCTCGCCATCGGCGTGACCGTTTCCTCGTGGCTCATCGTCTGCACGTTCCTGCTTGCCCTTTTCCTCGTCCTTGAGAAGAGGTGGGGTGAAGTCGCGGCGCTCAAGGACAATGCGGCCAGACATCGCGCCAGCCTGGAAGGTCTGTCCGAGTGGACACTGACGTTGTTCGTCGCAGTCTCGTGCGGAGCTCTGCTGGTTTCGTACAT
The DNA here is from genome assembly GCA_030603265.1 of Dehalococcoidia bacterium. Taxonomy (GTDB): domain Bacteria; phylum Chloroflexota; class Dehalococcoidia; order GIF9; family AB-539-J10; genus SKVJ01. The sequence goes on along the minus strand of JAUVYD010000028.1, from coordinate 4,640 downwards.
GATTTACGTTTCGGTCAGCGAGTTCGAGGGCCTGTTCATCACTGTGCCATTCGCAATCTATGGGCTCTTCAGATACATGTACCTGGTACACGAGAAACACCGGGCTTCGAGCCCCGAGGAACTTCTCACCGACAGGCCAACGCTCGCCAACCTTGCACTCTGGATTCTACTCGTCATAGCGGTCGTGGTCTGGAATACCCTGCTGTGAGCAGTACACTCCAATGCCACGATTGAAGCTCGACCTGCATGTGCACTCCTTCTACTCCAGTGATGGAGTTATGACTCCCGAGCAGATTGTTAGCAGGGCACGCGTCGCCGGACTCGACGGTATAGCAATCACAGACCACGACACGATTCGAGGCGGCGTTGAGACCAAGCGCCTCGAGCCCGCCGGCATGCTCGTCATCGTTGGCGCCGAGATAATGACTGATGCAGGGGAAGTAATCGGCCTCTTCCTCAAGGAAGAGATAGAGGAACGAACTCTGGAACGAGTGGTGGAGGCAATACGCTCACAGGGAGGACTCGTAGTCGTGCCACACCCGTTCGACTCGCTCCGCAGGTCCGCTCTCCACATTCGGGATGATCAGGCCCGGCTGGCAGACGCCATTGAGGTGTGCAACTCCCGATGCCTGCTGGAACGATTCAACACGATGGCACGCGAATACGCCGCCAGACACAGCCTGCCCGCAGTCGCTGGGAGCGATGCCCACTACCCAGGAGAAATCGGGAAGGCCGGCATCCTTTTTGAGGGAGGTGACGTGAGAAAGGCGATTCTGCAGAACCGTATCCAGGTCTACGGCAGAAGGTCCTCACCGCTGGTTCACGCTAGAACGAAGGCGAGGAAGTTCCTTGGACCGGTTCGCTAGCCCTGGCAGGCGCATCGGCATCGCTGCGATTGCCGGCGTTGTCGTCCTCGCGGCCCTGTCCCTCTTCGCGGACATGCAGCAGGTCCTGGCAGCCTTTGCAGGCTTCAATCTGGAGTTCGTGCCGATCATACTTGGCCTCACTCTGCTGAACTACGCGCTGCGGTTCCTGAAATGGCACTACTATCTGCAGGTTCTGGGCATCACGGTTCCGCTCCGTCATAGCATTGCCATCTTCCTCAGCGGCCTGTGCATGTCTGTCACTCCAGCAAAGCTTGGAGAGGTGTTCAAGTCATATCTGCTGAACAGGCTCAACGGGACTTCGGTCAGCAAATCCATACCCGTCGTTCTGGCAGAGAGAACCACGGATATCATCGGTCTGCTCATCCTCGCCGCCCTATCATTCTCAGCCTTGAAGTTCGGCACGGCGGTGCTTCTCTGCGTCCTCGCAGGACTCGCCGGGTTCATATTCATTATCCAGACGCGACGAGTAGCGCTCGGAATCCTGGCCAGAATTGCGAGCCTTCCCCGCATCGGTGCATTCGCGGACAGGTTGCTGGAGGGCTACGAAAGCACGTATTCCCTCTTCCGCCCCCTCCCTCTTGCCATCGCAACCTCTCTCAGCGTAGTCTCCTGGGGCTTCGAGTGTGTGGCGCTTGACTATGTGTTGCTAGGATTCGGCGTCGCGAAGCCACTGGCACTTAGCAGTTTCGCATTCGCCTTCTCATCTCTGGCAGGCGCCATCTCAATGGTTCCCGGTGGCCTCGTGGTGGCAGAAGGAAGCCTTGCTGCCATTCTTGTGGTCGCCGGTATTTCCACGGCCATAGCCGCAGGAGCGACTGTCATCATCAGGTTTTGCACGTTGTGGTTTGGGGTGACACTGGGCGCGCTGACACTGTTCGTCACGCGAAAGCGCCTCCTGCCAGGCACGCCTGCCACAGAGCGGCAAGCAGAACAGGAGTAGCAGGCCTCTCGCAGGCCTGCAATCTCACCTGTCTACAGCGAAAGCCCGGAACTACAAGCGAGCCACCAGCGCTCAGGACTAGTTCCAGGCAACATCGGCGACGAGGAACTCGTACTTGCCGGCATGGTCGTCATCAACCGACACGACTAACAACATCCTCAGCTCCTCCGGCTCCGGCCAGGATGTCTCGCCCCAGAGCTGCCTGAGATTCAGGGAGTAGGAGGCCCATTCGCCCCGGTCATACGGCTCCATGACGACCATCCTATCGCAGCCATCACAAGGATACGTCTGCTCCTCATCAACACCCTCTGAGAAGCCTATCGTGAGGGAGTGTCCTTCGCCGTCCAGGAAGTGGATTGCCGGGCCACGCGCATCGCTTCCCACGGACTCTGTGGCTGGCACACATCGCAGCTCCACAACCACCCTGTTCTCAGGGAACGGTATCCACTGCACGATGCCAGCATGCGTGCCCGTGTTCTCCTCCTCAGCCTCTCCATCCTCAAAGACAGTAAGCACGACGCAATTCCTGCCCATGTAGTGTCGCTGCTCCATGCCTGCTGAGTCGCCCTCGCCATCGACAAGCACTGGCTGCCAACCAGCCGGGTAGTCAAAGCCAGCGAACCGGTCCCACAGCACGAAGTCGCCATTGAACACGGGCTCGGGTGCTGCCCCTAACTCGTATATCTCGACGTGGTCTCTGCTGCCATACCGAATCGTGTCCACCAACCTGGAGTTGTGCCGCACCGCGTCAGCAAACAGGCACCCCTCGATCCAACTGTCACCCCAGTATGTGAGCCACGGGTCCAGCACCACGTAGTCGACCCCTTCTGCTCCGAGGTCCTCAAGCACTTCCCTCGCAGGGCTCCTCTCGAGAAACAGCTCCGCGAAGGTATCCACCCTTATCGAACTCTCCGTGTCTTCCGCCAGAGCTGCGAACACCGGGTTGACCGCATAGACCTTCTCCGCGCCCACATCCTTGAGCGACGCCGCCACCTGGACATACGCGCGTTCGTCAGGTGTGTACATCTGTCCGTCCCGCACACTGGAATCTGGGCTGTAGCGAAGCAAAACCACAACAGTTGACGCAAGCGCGGCGAGAAAGAGCACACACATGACCCCGCAGGTCACATGTTTGATTCTCTTGGGAAGAGCCACGCCGGGCGTGCCGACTATCCACGAGAGACCCAGAAACACAAGTGGATAGATACATATGTAGTACCGCGGCATCGGAGGAAACGCCTGGCACAACAGAAACGCCAAGCCCAGTGTCACAGCCACGAAGGCGTCGCTGCGCGAGAAGGCCTTACGATGCAGAAGGAGGAAGATGACTGGAATGCCACACAACACGGGAATCGACACCAGCAACAGAGAGATATCGCTGACAGGCAGAACGCGGACAAGTCCAACGAATGAAGGCACCTCTGCAACAGTCCTCTGCTGATGAAGAAACAGAGTCTGCCGTAGGAACTCGCCAGGGGCCCCAATGAAGAAAGGACCAACGAGAGCCACGAATCCGACGGCTACGCCCGAAAGCACAAGGACAAATCTCCTGCGGGTCGCCGAACAGGGCCATCGGATGTCACCGTGTTGCAGTGCCAAGCGCCTGCCCATCAGCAACAGGGCACCGGGAAGAGGCAAAACGAAGACAACGATGACGACAAGAGCGTTCGCAGGAGTGGGATAGAGCGGCTCCAGCAGGGGAATCGCAATCCCCGGCAAAGCAAGCCGGCTGACCAGCAACAGAAGCGCGTAAAGACTGATTGATAGGGCAGCGTACAAAGCCCAGAACCTCAGATTCGCGATTCGACGGACCTGTTTCCACACGTGCTCGGGCGCCGCGCAGACAAGCGTGGCCACTACAGCGCCGATTACTGCAGGGAGAAACAGGTACTTCGTGGCGATTGCCGTGCCGAAAAGGAGCCCCGATAGGATAAGGAACCTCCCCTTCTTGGAACTGAGGTACTGAACTGCGCACAGCAGTCCGCCCAGCAGAAGCAGCATCCCGAGCGGGTCCTGTACACCCCGCCTGCCAAGATACACAGGCAGACCTGAACACGCGAAGAACGTCGCCGCCACAACACCGGCGGTGCTGTGATAGAGGCGTCTCCCGAGGAAATAGAGGAGGACTATGCAGCCCAGAGACAGAACCACGGATAGATATCGACCAATCAGGAAGTCGTAGCCGAACAACCTGTATCCGAGTGCAAGGACGAGGTTGTAGAGCGGGGGGTGAATCAGCGTGAAGTCTCGATAGGGAAGGTTGCCGTCAAGGATTGCGCGGGCGCCAAGAGCATACACGCCTTCGTCATAGTCGTGGATAATGTTGAACGTGTGCTGGATGTTCCAGAGGCGCAGATAGGCCCCGGCCCCAATAACGGCGAGCAGAGTGACAAGCTGCCTGAGATTCACTTTCCGCATCAGCAATCGCGCCCGGGAATTCGCTCAATGAGGGAGTGGATACCCGAAGCACCCGTAGTACTTCACGGCCCTATCTTCGCCGGCGTGTCCCAATTCCAGCCCGAGCCAACTCGCCACATCACGGGTGCCGCACGTTGCAGGACCCAACACGGTCATCTGTGTGGGCCAGTCTACCATGTCCAGACTCCGGCACGAAGACAAGGCCTAGGAGTGTGTCCGAGTAATCCCTGAGTCAAAGCTAGAGCAACCTAAGAATCGGGGGCATTTAGCTTCAGGCAAAACATTACTCCGACAGGCTCCTAGGAGTGTGTCCGAGTAATCCCTGAGTCAAAGCTAGAGCAACCTAAGAATCGGGTGCATTTAGCTTCAGGCAAAACATTACTCCGACAGGCTCC
>JAUVYD010000144.1 GCA_030603265.1 Dehalococcoidia bacterium | reverse complement strand
ATCATGATACCATCGCAGTCTCAGGAAGAAGGCCACTGTCGCTGACACTGGCTGCCGGAAGGGAGAAGACACACATGGGCGAACAGCTCCAGCGCGCTGCCGAAGATGAACGTGCGAATCACGTTGTCACCTATCGTGACGTGCCGGTTGCACAGCTCGCTCCGGGGGCGCTCAGCCACATCGTCACAGGGTCGAAGATGACCCTGAGTTTTGCGCATCTTGAGGCGGGTTCCTACTTTCCCGTGCATACGCACCCGTATGAGCAAATGATGCTCGTGCTGGTGGGTGAACTTGACGCAATCCTGGAGGGCAAGCTCTACAGAATGGCGCCGGGCGATGTCATCCTCTTCCCTGAGGGCTCGATGCACGGCGCGCAGATGCGCGAAGTAGATTGCGAGATAGTCGATGTATTCACGCCTGCACGGGCCGACTACATCGAGAAACTTCGCCAGGCGTCCGCAGACTCGTAGAGGCGCTCAACCGGTCTTTCGTTGCCACATACAATCGGCGTTGCTGCTACGCGGCGCTGACCTGCCGTGCTGCGTCAACCATCACCTTGAGCTTCGCAGCGGCCGCGTCGTGGGGCAGGAGACGCAAACCGCAATCCGGGTGAATGACAATCCGCTCCAGCGGCAGGTGTCCGGTGGCGCGGCGTATCAGAGCGGCAACGTCCTCGATCGTGTCTACTTCAACCACCTTCGTATTGATGCAGCCCAGGCCAAGCACGCGGTCACTCGCTTCCAGTTCAGGGGACTCAAGAACATCGTCGTTCTTGTCGCCCATGAAGGCGTGTGACAGTAGAGTGATGCCCTGCCATTCGAGCAGTTGCGGGAATATCGTGCCGACGCTGCCACAGACATGCATGGCAACCGGCACCGTCAGTGCAGTGGCCATTCGTTCGACGGCTTTTCGTGCGATGGCCATCGGTGCGCCGACTGAGAGGAATGGCTCGTCGATCTGTATCCACTCGGCCCCTTCGGCCACGAGGGCCCTGGCAATGTCGAGCAGTGCATCCGCCGTGTCGAGATACACGTTCTCGTCACGATAGCCGCCGTATTCGCTCTTGATGCGCGAGGAGAAGACCAGCGTGACAGGACCGGTAATCAGCCCCTTGACGCGCGGCGCGGCGCTCTTCGCCACTCGAAAGTCTTCGACAAACTCGTCCGCGTGCCCCTGGCCTATCTTGCCCTCGATGACGCTCTTGCCATCGAAGGAGTACCCGTCTATCGCCCGCGCGAAGTACTCGATCATGTCGTACCTGGTCTGGCCGTCGGTCACGAGGTCCACACCTGCCCGAACCTGGTCGTCAACGGTCCGGAGTATCGCGTCCCGCCCCAGTTCATCGTACTTCAACGGATAGCTTCCAATCACAGTTGTGAGCATGGTTATCGTCCTCCGGAATCATATGGTGCAATCGCCGCACTCTCCAGCGGTCTCAGAGGGGCATTATAGCGGACTGAGTCCGTACCAGGGTAGAGGAGGCACAGTACAGATGCCCCGGAAGACGGGCACGGCGTCGAGACGGGCTGGGCTTGTCCACTTCAACGAAGATGGGCTGCTCAGCGGCCCCTGGGTGTGGGGGCTCTGCTATGGCGTCGCCGGCCCCTCTCCTGCAGGTCTGCGGCGGGCCTTCTTCACAGGTTTGGACCCGTTGAGTAGCTCGGTGAATCTGCCGATCGGCGCGGTGTAGACACGGCCATCGCTCCGGACGAACAGCATCTTTGGCCGACCATCTCCGTCAACGAAGATGTCGAGGATTTCCACCTCCTCCTGGTCCTTGCTGTTGGGATGATACTGAGCCTTCATTCACGCTACCCGGAACGATGTCCCGAACCCCTACGGTTTCTCAGGAGTGAGTTGCAGAGAGGCGTACACGCCTTCCATATCAATCCCGGCGATTGTCTGACCTCGGTATTTCTTCTTGATGGAGTTTCGCGCCCGTGTCAATTCAGGAGAAGATATGCCGTTTCGCTTTGCTAGGTATGCCTCCATGTAGGCCGCAAGGTCGTCCACTGCCTTGATCAACTCCCCGTCTCGAGGATTGAACCTGTCGTCGTTGAAACAGCTGGTGATATCAGCACTCGAACAGTGTACGACCTCTCCGTCCACAAATGCCACGCTGCGGAACTCATCCTCGGTGAAGAGTCGCAGGTCTGCGTGCCACGAGGCGGGCACCAGCGGGTAGACCTTCTCCTCCATCTCTTCTCTTTCGTAGCTCTTGATGAGCGCACTGATTCCTCTCACCGAGTGTTTCACAGGAGAGATGATGTCCCTTGTGAGAGCCTCCGGCAGGTCGTGGAATAGCCCCGTGAAGTAGTTGTTGGCGCACCGCCGGGGGCAGGCTCCTGTCTCAAGGGAGAAGAGGTAGGAGAGCATCGCCACAATGAGCATGTGGCCGAGGACTGATGTCTTCGGAATCCTGTGCACGTGGCTCCAGCGGACCTGAAAACGGAGCAGTCCGCAGAGGTCAAAGAAGCTTCTTAGCTTGGGATACAGCTCCAGTTCCCGGAGTCCGGTGAGGTCGTAGTACTGTTCCTGCTGTGACTCGAGCCGGGCGCTGATTCGCTCCATTTCGTATCCATCAGGATTGGCACGCCGGATAATCTCGAATTCCCACTTCGTTGCGAAGAAGTGCGCTGCGTTGAGCACGCGCCTGGATATGGGCTCGTCGGTCTCCGTGAGATACTGCCGGAACCGACGGCAGAAGCCGTCCCCGAGTGGGGTGATGACATCGGCAAGTTCGGACAACACCCAGTCGTTCAACTCCCGGTAACGCTCGGGGTCCTCCTTTATCTTGTAGAAGACCTGCGGCTTCAAGTCTGTGAGCACAAGGCGCTGGAGGTACTCGAAAAGGCCGCCCTCGATGATGTCCGCCCAACTGAAATCAGTACGGTGCTCTTCGTACTTCCCGAGCATGTACGCCACAATCATCTTGTGCGCCTGCTTGTCGAGCTCCGTGAGCTCTACGGGGCGAATCTGGTCGTTCCAGCGCTGCATGTACGCTGCGTCGAACAACCGAATCAGCAAGTCATTCGTAACCATACACACCGTGTTCGAGAAGCCGCCTTGGTGGCTCGCATTATACACCGCCCGTCTGGCTGGCAGCCGCAGCTCTAGACTATCGTCGGCGTGCATGCCCGACGATGCATGGCCCGAGAGGCGATGTGCTCGCGTACGCGTGGTAGAATGACAGGCTTTCGCTACAGGCAGAACGGACAAAGGAGGCAGCACTGTGTGGCTGAAGGAGCCGGCCGAAATCAATGGAACGATACGATTTCTCGGTACCCATGAACTCTGTTTCTACCTCGTGCAGGGAAAAGACGCGTTGATCATCGGGGGCGGCATGAGCCACGCCACTCCCGCACTTGAGACACAGTTGCGCGATATCGATACCCATCGAGTGAAGTACCTGGTAGTCACGCACTCGCATTTCGATCACTGCGGGGCGATTCCTTACTTCAGAAGGCGTTTCCCTGGCATCGAAGTGCTGGCAACAGCTGCCTCGCGAGATGCACTCGCCAAACAGAAGGTGGCGGACTACAACGCAAGGATGAACGACCTCGCTGCCGAACAGGTGGGGCTACGGGGAGAGTGCATTCCGCTCGAGGGCCAACGCGATGCGTTCCGCATCGACAGAGCGGTCTCGGAAGGAGACGTTGTCGACCTGGGAGAGGGAGTCAACGTGGAATTCCATGAAGTCCCCGGGCACAGCAAGTGCTGCCTTGCGACCTATGTGCCCGGATGCAGGGCCCTGTTTCCGACGGACACGACTCCGCATCCGGTCAACGATTGGAACGACCTGGCCTTTCCTTCCGCGCAATACGACTTCGCTTCCTATGTGAAGTCCCTGAGGCGGCTCGGCGAGTTCGATGTGGAGATACTGGGCCTGGACCATCACGGAGTGATACTGGGCGCTGAGGCGAAGGAATTCCTGAGGCTTGGATTGCGGCGCACTCTGGATTTCCAGCAAGAGGTGCTGAGACGTTACGCCGTCTCGAAGGACCTGGACGAGGTTGCCCGGGAAACCGCGCGTGAAGCGCTGGGCAAGGTCAAGCTCCAGTTCATCACTGAGGACCTGATGTTCATTATCACGCGAACGATGATAAGGAACATCATCGCGGGAAACTGAGCACATCACCATCATCACGGGGAAACGCACGGGGCCCCAATGCTGGGGCCCTGTGTATTGTCTTCCGTGGCGGCGACTACGAAGGCGCTATGAATTGTCTCGAAGTCGGCCGAAGCAGTCGCTGCAGTAGACGGGACGACCGTCACGAGGCTCGAACGGGACTTCACAGTCCTTCCCGCACTGAGCGCATACCGCGCTATACATCTGTCGATTCTGGTACCCGTCGCCGCTATCGGACCGCCGGGTCCTGCGGGTTCGACGGCACGTGAGGCAGCGCTTGGGCTCGTTCGTGTAGCCTTTGGTCGCGAAGAACTCCTGTTCCTCGGCCGTGAAAACGAAGTCCATGCCGCAGTCCACACATTGAAGGGTCTTGTCTGCGAAACTCACTGGGTGACCTCCTGTCCTTTCCCTAGCATTTGGCTTTAGTTTCGGTCATCCAGTGCACACAGGGGTACTTCATAGATAGTCAGAAGACTCGATAACCTACGCTTGCAACCAGCGGAGGGAAGTATAGAGAAAGCCTCTTTCGTTTTCAATAGCGCTTGTCAAGCCGTAATCCGTGGATTGATGGAAAGGGTGGGTGTATGTGGGCTTTGCCGCCACGCTGAGGCGGTTTCTTGGACGGTGATGGGCCGTTGTCCGGCGTCGAA
>JAUVYD010000230.1 GCA_030603265.1 Dehalococcoidia bacterium | reverse complement strand
TGTTCACGTGCGACACGTTGGCCAGACCGTTGTATTCGGCTGCAGTTGCCGCAGCACCGATGATGACGTCGCCCACGCCGCATTTGCAGCCACCGTGGGAGTGCCTGTGGAAGTTGCCGAAGTTGCGCACCATCGGGCCGGCGTACTCGTACTCGCCATAGAGAAAGACCCTCTCCCACGGTACGAAGACGTCGTTGAATATGACTATGTTGGCAAACTTGCTGTATTCGGCATTGCCGAGGTCGCAGCCGTCGAGCGCCCGCGCCTCGAGCGTGCCACGGCCGTAGACATGGATGACTCCTTCCGCATCAACGGGAACGGCGAAGGAGACGGCGTAGTCTTTGTCCGCTTCCCGCATCTCGCGGGCGGGGACGACGATGCCCCAGTGGGCGCAGAGCGAGCCGGTCTGGTGAATCTTGGCGCCCCTCACCGTGATGCCCTCGCTGTCCTTGCTGACTACGTGCAGGTAGAGGTCCGGGTCTTTCTGTTGGGAGGGACGGAGTGAACGGTCGCCCTTCACGTCCGTAACTCCACTGAAGACAGTCAGGTCATCTGCCTGCAGGATGTCCACGAAGTTGAGCAGCCGGCTCCAGTACTCCGTACCGTACTTCTGGTCGCATTCATAGGCCTCGATACCCACGGAGTTCATGGCATCCATGCCGGTGCAGCGCATGAAGCAAGTGCCGATTCTCTGTGTGAGGAACCTGAGCATTCGGACTTTGGCCAGCAGGTCTTCCCGGCTCTGATAGAACTTCACGAAACGGCTCACCTTTTCGCCGGACTCGAGCTGGGTCACAAGCAAATCCGCGCCCTCAGCGTCGTGCTCGAATTCATACGTCCTGGCAACGCCGGCCAGCATATGTGTGAGCAGAGGATGTTCGTACGGATTGGCTACCTTCTCTCCCAGGATGTAGGTAGTCGGGTGCAGGTCTTTCAGCGAACTGTAGTATTGCTCACTGGTTCTTAGAGCCATCTAGTCCTCCATTTCTTGGGCATACCCAGCGCCTGTCGTTCTCCCGGCTACCCGTGTCGGCGGTTCCGCGCCGGCGGCAAATGGATATCAGCTCAACCGTCACCTGTGACCCAACTCTCAGGGTTGAGATGAGGCCAGTATAGGGACAGCGTATGTTCATATCAAGGGAGTGCTCTGCATTCTGTGGAGAGATCCAATCTTGGAGGTCATCCGATAGCCCGGGGGTCTTCCACCGGCACTCGAGGTGGAAGAAGCGGACAAGGTCAGTCAGTTGACGCGGAAAGGTAGGTGACATAAGCCGTCGCCTTGGCTTTGAAAGCGGCGAGTAAGCAGGCCGCCAGAGCCTCGGACCGTCGACACCTTGGAGAAGAGACGGGCAATCGATTTCTTTCCGATTCCGGTGATGATGCCGCTGTAGCCCTCTCTTTCGCTACTCTCTTCGGGCGCCACTTCCCGGGACTCCGCCTAATCGAGGAATCCCGGAATGCTATCCTGATGCTCTCTTCCGTAGCCGGATGCGCGTTGGCAACGGTATCGTTCATAGCAGGAGGGACACGCAATGCTGAAGCTATCGAGGATTGGCCCGCACCAGTGGCGCTTCGTCTATCCTGCCATCTTCGAAGAACTGGTGGATGAATTCCATACGGGGTGCGAATTCTACGAAGAAGGCCGGGTTGCGGATGCGGAGGTACTCTTCAGATTGGTGCTCGCGCGGATGCCTGACCACCTCGATGCGATCCATCACCTTGCGCTGATGCTGTCCGACCGAGGGGAAACCATGTACGCGCGCGATCTCTGGAGTCTGTCGGTTGTCATCGGGCAAATGGCATTTCCGCCTCAGTTCGAACAGGGTGTGGATCGCCTTGAATGGGGCTATCTGGACAACAGGCCGTTTCTGCGGTGCCTTCGCGGGTTTGCGCTGACGCGCTATGAAGACGGGGAGATTGAGGAAGCGCTTGGCATGTTTCAGGAGCTGCTTTCCCTGAACCCCAACGACAATCAGGGCGTCCGTGCCATGGCCCTGGAAGCGCTGTTCGCGCTGAGCAGATGGGAGGATGCGTTCCAGCTTACCCAGCGCCATCACGGGGATATCTTCCCTGAGACTATCTACGGACGACCGCTGGCGCTTTTCAGACTGGGGCAGCAAGACCTGGCGACGGTGGCGCTCACGGAGGCGGTGGAACACAGACCGCGCATACGGGCTGAACTCCTGAAGAAAACGCACCGCCGACCCCGTTCGCCATGGCCCGGGCGGCTCGTTCTGGGCGGCCCCGACGAAGCCTACGAGTACTGGGAGCGCTGGGGGGAATTCTGGAAAGATGCTCCTGGCGCACTTGAGTGGCTGAGAGAAGTGGGACAGAGCCCCACGAATTCGAAGTGAAGCGAACAGTCTCCTACGTAGCGGGCAGCCACACTGGACGATTCCCGGGGCATTCCTCCTTTGGGTGGTGAAATGGGGCGTGTTGTACGCTGCAGACAACTGCGTCTTCATCGACAGCACGAACCCGCACTTATCTGCGAAAGCTCTGGACAGCCACCTTGACTATGGGTGGTGGTTCGAATGTAGGGGCAGGGTCCCATCCCTGCCCGGTGGAGATGGGGGGCCTATCTGTAGGGGCACGGCATGCCTGGCCCGCCGCCTTGTTGTCACACGATGTCGCCAAGCCTGGCACAGCGCAGAACGACCAGGTGAGGGCGGGATGAGGTTCGAAATGTAGGGGCAGGGTTCCGTCCCTGCCCGTGAGGAAGGGTTGCCTATTTGTAGGGGCCATGGCATGCCTGGCCCGTCGCCTTGTTGTCACACAATGCTGGCAGGGCCAACACAGACCCGAACCACCCGGCGAGGTTGGGACGGGGTTCGAAATGTAGGGGCAGGGCTCCGTCCCTGCCC
>JAUVYD010000221.1 GCA_030603265.1 Dehalococcoidia bacterium | reverse complement strand
AGAAGCAGCGTGATGAGCAACCGGCCGAGTCGGCCATTACCGTCCAAGAAAGGATGTATGGTCTCGAACTGAACGTGGGCCAGCGCGGCTTTGAGCAAGACCGGCGTCGGTTCGGGCTGGTCATGCAGGAACAACTCCAGTTTTGCCAGGCGATCCGGTAACTCACTGGCGGGAGGCGGCACAAACGCGGCGTTGCCCGGCCGAGTGCCGCCTATCCAGTTCTGGGTGCGTCGAAACTCTCCGGGGGTTCGGTCGCTGCCACGGCCCTTGGAGAGCAGCATCGCATGGATCTCCCTGACCAAGCGGAGAGAGAGGGGAAACCCTCCGCAGAGGCGCTTCAGCCCGTGGTCGAGGGCAGCCACATAGTTGCTCACCTCCGTCACGTCGTCGAGTGGAACGCCCGGCACTTGATTCAGCTCGAAGAGAAGCAAGTCGGAGAGAGAGGACTGCGTGCCCTCTATCATAGAGGACAGCAATGCCTCCTTGCGCACATACGTGTACAGGAACAAAGAGGTTTCAGGTAGAGCCTGTGTGACGCCGTCCAGTCGCCCAAGTGCGAGCAGGGCCTCGTCGAATCTGCTGCGCAGTTCTGGCGTCCATACGACCGCAGGGGAGGGGGGCAGCGGAGCAGGAACGAAAGCCTGCACCACCTCTCCCGAGGTCGATGTCGTCACGTAGCGCCCCTGAAGTCCTCTGTTCATCACTCGGCATCCTTAGGTAGTCGACGCTGTTATTTTACTATATGGCTCTAGCATTTAACAATTCCCGCCGTTGTTTAAGGTTGTGAAGCTATCTTCGGCCCGGGAGGGCATCGCGGGGACGAGGGAACACCACACTAGATTCAATCCACGTTCGGAATCGACACGCGAGACTTCGGGCAGGCATGGGAGCCTGCCCCTACATGCGGATACCGTGTCCCCGGAATTCCTACTGGCATGCGTCGCGCGTACGCTTGCGTGGTGCTCGGTTCTTTCACTCCGTTCCCGTCAGCTTTCCGTCCTCCACGCGATAGTGGTCTATCATCTCAATAAGCACTCCGTGCGCCGCTCGCGGCAGTATCCAGAAATGGCTGACGTCGGTCGTATCGCCGCCTTCGGGATACTCCAGAATCAGATGATCATTGACGGAGACGCCATCCGCCTTGAGCTGCTGATAGGTATCCTCAAGGTGAGACGACGCAAAGGCGATGTGGTGCAGGCCCTCGCCATACTTCTCCAACCTGCTGTACAGCGGCGACTCCGTGTCAGGCGGCTGCAGCAGCTGGATATCACAGCCATCGCCCGGCGCCCCGAAGAAGGCAGTGATGTACTTCTCGTCCTCCGCCCAGCGCTCCTGCTTGACTACTTCTCGTTCGACCAGCACGGGAGAGACTCTGCTGAATATCCGTCTGTAGTCTTCGATCGCCCGGTCGATATCGGCAACCAGGATACAGATGTGCGCTACCGTCTTTGCCATGTGCCACCTCTAGAAGGTCCTCAATCCCGGGATGACCCGCCGCCAACGATACCACGTCACGCTGCAAGAGCGTCTGCTCGACTGGCATCAACGACGGGGCAAGACCATAATACGTGAACCAATGGTGCCCATATGAAAGCATTTTCCGATGAACTCGATCTTCACGGTTTGACGGTTGACGAGGCCATCCCCCTCGTTGATGCGTTCCTGCACAAGGCCTACAAGAAGCGGGTGAACCGTGTGTGGGTCGTTCACGGCAAGGGCACGGGCACGCTGCGCAAAGCAGTGAGGCACTACCTCACAAGGCACGCCCTCGTTGCGCGTTGTTCGACGGCCGAAGCACGTCGAGGCGGCCCCGGCTGCACCCAGGTGGAAATGATTGACTAGCTAACGCCCTCAGGCTATCGAGGACTCTATTCCAGTCTGGTACTGGTTTTTGGGAATTCAGGGGACACCATGTTGAGTTCCTTGGCGTTCAGCATCGGCAAGCAGTGAGCGGCTTTCCCGGGAATGAAGCGGCGTTGGTTTGGGAGTGCCGGAGACGAGTGCGGTGTCCCCACAATCGCACACCGCACTTGAAGAGGAATTGACGCCAGGACCCGACGATGATACAAGTCACCCTGCCCCGGGTCGGTTGAAGACTGTGGTGAAGGGTGGGTCAAGGACCCTGGTGCATGACACATCTGCTTTCTGCTACTGTGAGGACGATGTTGTCTCTTGACCCTGGCAGACTGAGAGATTTCGCTTCAACAGACTAGACGACACAGTGCGATAATGGCCAAGGGAACCTGGATTCTGGAGCGAACGCAGAACGACCGTTTTCCCTATCGCCTGCAGATCGTCCGAGAAGACAAGCCGTGGCTGGTACTCCGCACTCAGGACCGCTGGCCGACGGCGGGAAGACATATCTTCTGCCTGCGTGAACAGGAATCTTCAGAGCCGGATGAGGTGCTGGTAGAACTGGAGCGAGTAGGCATCGTCGCCTTCAATGAGCGCGGCCGTCGCATCTCTGTGATACTGGACCGCAAGCGGTACAAGCGCTGCGACTTCCTCTTTGTGAAGAAGTCATACAAGGGGAGACCGGGAGAAAGCTACGAGCAGGTCTTCTGGCTAACCCAGAGGTCTATCGAGCAACACCGTCCTGCGTTCAAGCTCGTGTCGCGTCCAGTCAACCGTGAGATGATCATTCGCATAGACAGCAACGAGAAGTATCCATGGCGTTATTCGGGAGCGGTCACTGAGCGTGGCGTTGTTGCCTGTGGTGACTATGCGCTTATGGATGGAGACACCTTGCTGGCAGTGGTGGAGCGCAAGACGCTCGACAACCTTCTCAATGACTTCGGGGTTATGCCGGTGCTTCACCAGAGACTCGCGGAGTTGGCTGCCCGGCAGAACCACGCCCTGGTGATTGAGGCATCATATGCGGACTTTCTGAACCCAAAGAAGGTTCACCACTACACTCCGGGCTTCTGCGCCAGAGCGCTAGCGGAGCTATATGCCCTGCACCCAACGCTGCGGATTGTCTTCTGCGCCAACCGGAAGGCAGCCAATGAGTGGACACGGCATTTCTT
>JAUVYD010000210.1 GCA_030603265.1 Dehalococcoidia bacterium | reverse complement strand
CTGTTGCTCTCATCCGTGCTCTCCGGTTGATACTGGGCGTCTTCGACGCCGGACAACGGCCCATCACCGTCCAAGAAACCGCCTCAGCGTGGCGGCAAAGCCCACATACACCCACCCTTTCCATCAATCCACGGATTACGGACGTCAGTGCGAGCTTTCACCACAGCAGCATTATTGGTATAATGGCCTGCTGGCCGGGATTGTGCAGTCCTGTGGCGGAGTCTGGACTGCACGACGGCAGCAACTGGATAGTTGCCTGGAATCCGCAGCGAGACAAGGAGCATCGGGCGAGCAGCCCGGGAGGAGCGAGGAGTGCCCACCTATCTAGCCATAGGCCAAATGCTGATTGCTGTGGCCCTTATCTCTGTCATCCTTCTGCAAGTGCACGGAGGCGGCCTTGGCGGCATATTCGGGCAGCCCGATTCCGTATACCGGACCAGAAGGGGTGTAGAGAAGACGCTCTTCCGCCTGACGATTGCTCTGGCGGTATTCTTTGTCATACTCGCCATGGTGATTGTGTCCGTCTCGTAGCCAGGTCATGGGGCCACCAATCACGCTGCTTACCGACTTCGGAACCGACGACGCGTACGCAGCAGTGATGAAGGGGGTCATCCTCAGCAGAAACCCGCGCGCGACCGTCATCGACATCACTCACTCCATCGAGCCTCACAACGTGAGGCATGGCGCGTTCATTCTGGCCACGTCCTACTCCTACTTCCCGGAGAACACGATTCACGTGGTTGTCATTGACCCGGACGTCGGCAGCCAGCGCAGGGGAATCATCCTCAAGGTTCCGGGCGCCCTCTTCGTCGCGCCTGACAATGGTGTACTCAGCTACATAGTGGACCAGCTCGCGCTCAATGAGGACAGCGCTCCCGATGGTGGCACGGAATCCGCAGTGGTGCGGCTGAAGCGAGGAATCGAGGCGGTCTCCATCACCGATCCGCGTTTCTGGAGAAATCCGGTCAGCCCTACATTCCATGGAAGGGATATCTTCGCACCCGTCGCGGCCGGCCTCTCGCTCGGCCTGTCTCCCTACGAATTCGGAGAGAAGACAAACATGCTCACTATCCTGCCAATCCCGAAGCCGCAGACTGACGCATCAGGGGACGTTGTAGGCCACGTGATGCACGTGGACCACTTCGGGAACCTCGTGACGGATATCAGGGGCTCGAACCTGCCACCCGGCCCTGTGGACGTCTACATCGGCAGCACGCGAATCGACGGCATCTCCCACTACTACCAGGAGACCGAAGGGTTGGCGGCACTGCTGGGCAGCAGCGGTTACCTCGAGATCTCACTGCGAGACAGCAATGCCGCAGAGTATCTGGAGGCCCTGGTGGGAGACGAGGTTCGCGTGGCAGCAGTTGCCTAGGACCACGGCTCTAGAGGCCAAGCCACTCGAAGGCACCCATCATCCTCAGGCCCACGTAGACCATCAGCACGACGAACAGCAGCCTCAGTCGGCGGGCATCAACCACGTGCGCGGTTCGCGCACCTAACTGCGCCATCGGGATGCTCAGGACGATGAGGGCGAGCCCCACTGCCAGATTCACGTAGCCCAGGCTGTAGGGAAGCCTGTCCGGCACGCCGAGCCCGTTCACGATGTATCCGACGATACCGCCGAGGGCGGCGAAGATGATTGCGGCGCTCGACGTGGCCACCGCCCGCCGCATGGGGAAATGGAACAGTAGAACCAGCGCCGGCACCATGAGCGCCCCTCCCCCCAACCCCGTGAGTCCGCTGACAATACCCATTACAAGACCAAGCACAACCAGATGCACGCGCTTTGGCTCAGGCCAGGACTCGTCCGCGCACGACTCTCCCCGCAACCCAACACCCATCCTTGCGGCTATCACCAGGACCAGCACTCCGAAGCCCATCTTGAGAGCACTCCCCGGCAGACTTGCCGCAGCCGTCGAGCCCGCCAGCGCTCCGAGAAGCCCGCACGGGCCAAGAACGAGAGACACGTTCCACACAACGGCGTCGCACTTGTGATGACGCCAGGTACTACTTGCGACGGTGGGAATGATGACGAAAAAGCTCGTTCCAAAAGCTGTGAGTAGCGCGATGTCTTCTGCGACGCCGGCCCCGGACATGACCCAGTACATCACGGGAACCATTATGAAGCCGCCCCCCACACCCAGCAGCGCTGCGGTGAAGCCAACCACTGCTCCGGTGACGACGAGAACCGGCAGGAAATCAAGCATGCCGGCCGCCTCCCGGGCATTTCGCGATCGAAGCCGCGGGAAGATGGGTGCGGGTCGATGCAGTGAACCGCGTAGCCGCGAGGCGGGATACCATCGCAGCATCGCGCTGATATGGAAGCCAGTCAGCCCGGGGCATGAGTGCCCTCGCAGCCGCCGTCATGCGTCACCTCTGCCCAACTGAGTCGGCTTCAGCGCCGGGCACACACGCTCGCACCGGAACAGTATCGTCACACTTCTGCTGACCCGCACCCCCAGACACAATCCAGTGTGGTCAATCATCAGTGTCAAAAGAAGGACATGTCCAAGGAACTCCGTATGCGAACGCCACTAGATGCCGCACGACGTGCAGTTACCGGTGCTACACGTTGAACAGCTGCTGCCGCCGGCACCCGAGAAAGACAGGTCATCTGAGCCGGAGCAGAAGAAAGACGAGAACATCCTCCGGGGACCGATAACACCGCAATCGGGACACCTGAGGTCCGAGCCATCCTCTCCGATAGCCTGTCGAACCTCGAATCTCTTGCCACACCCGTCACACTCGTACTCATAGATCGGCATACAATACCTCCAGGGAATCGCGTAGAGCCTCGCACTCTGCGCTGCTACTGCGCCCGGCTGCCGCTCAGGCAGACCTGTCCACATAGCCGACGCAAGGCGCGCCCACAGTCCCGTTTCTTATGCGGCTGAATTGTAGCACTCCCGAAGCCGGATGCCTGCCGGGGCTGCGTCAACCACGTCGAGTCATCATCGAGAGAGAGGCCCACTTCCCCACTACCTGCCTGCCCCAAAGGCTTGATAGGCCGGGGCGACTGTGTTAGACATGTCACATGACTCGAATCGAGCTGAGCCCTACTGCCGAGGAGTGTATCGAGACAATGGCACGCCGGCGATTTCATCGTCTCACCGAGTCGATTCTCCGCGGCGAGAAGACAGACGACGCGACACTGGACGAGATTGAACTCCTGCGGCGATTCCTCGAGACGGCTGACTT
>JAUVYD010000203.1 GCA_030603265.1 Dehalococcoidia bacterium | reverse complement strand
TGGGTGGAACAATAGTCATGTGCAATCGCAACGGTACGGGCAATACACGGGTGGCAGGCATGCACTCATGACAGGCATTTTCGACCGTATGGCGGAGAAGTACGACCGGTGGTACGACTCTCCTGAGGGCGGGGCCATCTTCCGTGAGGAGTTGGACTGTCTTCGCCTCCTCTGGAGCGGGCCTTGCGACCGATGGCTGGAGGTCGGCGTGGGGACGGGTCGGTTCGCTTCAGCCCTTGGAGTGACGGAAGGAGTGGACACCTCTCCTGCCATGCTCGCGTACGCCACCAGGCGCGGCGTACGGGCGAAGGTCGGTACAGCCGAGGCGTTGCCCTACCCTGACGGTTCTTTCGACGGTGTCCTGGTAGTTGCCGCGCTGTGCTTCATGAGAGATCCCGCGCAGGCCCTCGTGGAATGCGCACGGGTCCTGCGACCGAACGGCACGCTGCTGGCCGGCATCATCCCCGCGGAAGGCCCGAGGGGCAGGGAATACGCGCGCAAGGCATCCGAAGGACACCCCGTGTACTCGCACGCCAGGTTCCTCACCATCGAGAAACTCCTGGGCCTGGCCGCGGCCGCAGACATGGAGTTGCAGGAATCAGCAAACGCCCTCTTCTGGCCACCTGGAAACCCGCCGGATAAGCCACCTCGTGTCCAACGAGAAGCGTTGACCGGGGCAGGATTCGTGGCAATGCGGTTCACGGTTCAGAAGAGCCGATAAGGGCCAACCGCAACACGGCCATCACAGGTCGGCAAACGGCAGTGCGCTCGCGCCCGGGCCGAGGGGAAGTCGAATATCGCCCGGGTGTACCACGTAGCCAGGAGCAGCGGATTCCCCCAGTGCGGTCCGAAAGCTCACGATGCCCTTCGCCATCGATGGCCTCGGGGTAGCGGATAGCTTGGCTTCGAGGGGCACAAGGCTTCCCCCGGAGTCAACGATGATGTCCACTTCCTGCCCCGTGGACGTGCGCCAGAAATAGACCCTTGGCTCCTTGCCCCTGTGCACCAGAGTCTTGACGATTTCCATGAGCACGGCAGTCTCGAAGATAGGTCCACCCATCGGGCCGGCGGCAGCATGCGATGGCTCTCGTAGTCCCACGAGATAGCAAAGTGTGCCCGTATCGGTCAGATACACTTTCGGCGTCCGTACAAGGCGCTTCCCCACGTTGGCCCAATAGGGCCGGAGGACAACGATCTGGAAGCTCGCTTCCAGCACCGAAAGCCAAGCTTTGGCAGTGTTGACCGCAATGCCGAGGTCCCGGGCCATCTCCGAGAGCTTCAGAAGCTGGCCGCTGCGCGCGGCCAGTGCGCGAAGAAACGACTGGAACGAGGAAAGGTCTCCGACCTGCCGGAGTGAACGCACATCTCGCTCAAGATAGGTCTGCACGTAGCTTGCGTGCCACAGTGCCGCATCTCGCGCGGGTCCTGCCACGAGCTCTGGATAGCCACCCCGCAGGAGTGCAGGCCACAGCTCGTCGGGGCCAGGCTGCCCACGCGCAGGGGCAGGGGATTCGCCCTCCCACGGGAACGGCATGTCAGCTTGACCGGTAGCCTCTCTCAGCGAGAGGGGAAGGAGTCGCAGCATGGCCGCACGGCCAGCAAGAGACTCGGCAACATGCTCCATGAGCAGCAGGTTCTGTGACCCTGTCAGGAGGTACTGCCCTGGTTCGTCCCTCCGGGCATCTATGCGCTCCTTGATGTAGGGCAGCAGCTCGGCCGCGTACTGCACCTCGTCCATAATGACTGGAGGAGAGTGCATGGCAAGGAAGCCTCGCGGGTCGGACAGCGCCGCAGCACGGACATCCGGGGGCTCCAGAGAGACGTACGTATGGCTTCCCCCGAACAGATGGCGAAGCAGGGTGGTCTTCCCTGACTGCCGCGGCCCGGTGAGCAGCACTGCGGGGAACTCGGATACGGCTCGCGCCAGCACCGATTCCAGCGCCCTCTTGATGTATCGCTCTGCCATATTGCCCCTATTGTGTGCAGATTTGCATTTGAAATGCAAATCTACACGATTTCACCCTGTCTTGCTGCACCCACGGTAAGGGCGTCCGGGAACGGCCCAACCACCACACGTGACCACGGCTGCCTGCACCAGTCACCATGCTCTTGTCCCGTCCGACAGCTACGACTGCGTTCTGGCAGTTGTCATCTTCTCCCTCGTGGAGGACGTCGGGCAGGCCCTCGTGGAATGCGCGCGGGTCCTCCGATCGAACGGCACACTTCTGGCCGGCATCATCCCGGCGGAAGGCCCATGGGGCACGGAGTACACGCGCAAGGCATCCGCAGGACACCCAGTCTATTCGCACGCCAGCTTCCTCACCATCCAGCAACTCCTGGACCTGGCCGCGGCCGCAGACCTGGAGCCGCAGGAGTCGGCAAGCGGGCTCTTCTGGCCGCCGGGAAGCCCGCCGGACAGGCCACCTCGTATCGAACGAAAAGCGCTGACCGGGGCAGGATTCGTGGCAATGCGGCTCACGGTTCAGAAGAGCGCATGAGGGTCAATCGCAACGCGGCCATCCCAGGCCGGAGAATAGATGCGGTCAGGCCGACGCCTTCACGGCTGCAGGACGATGTGTTTTCTCTCCTGCCCTTTCTCTTTCTGCTCCAACACGGCGTCGATGTTGCTGCGGACCGCCTCGATTGCGGTGTTGACGTCATCTGTCCGTACCACAACACAGACGAACTTGGTCAGTAGTCTCGTTATGTTGGGTCCGAATTTCTTGCCCACCAGCACGTCTATGCTCTCGAGCACGGAGGCCGTAGCTCTCGCCTTTCGCGGGTCACCGTGCTGCATGGACTCGTCTCCGGCGTATGACACGTTCTGTCTGCGCTCCACGAGGGTCTGTCCACGATCCGAGAACTCGTAGACAAGGAACTCCTTGGCCATGCCCACGTGGTCGTTGTTCAAGTGGACTCCGTCATCCGTACCGAAAGCTATCAGAAGCTGCATATGCCCCTCCTCTCCTCGTCCCTGTCCGGTCTTGTTTTTCGCCCTTCGAAACCTGAACCCTGACTCTGCCAGCCATCCACATCTGTGATGCAGCCCGTCTGCATTGTCCCCAGAACGCCGGGGATGTCGCGTTTCCTCGCACTGTAGTCAACTGCCCAGGGTGACGTCAAGGCTCCGAATTGCCTCAGAATCGCTGTTGCCAGCAGCACGATGAGTGGAGTCAGCGCACGGGGAAACGCTACCGCCCGCTGAAGCGACAGCGCTACGAACCGGGCGACTTCGGGCGCCTGACGAGCAGAATCGACGGGATTGAGATGGCATAGAGTCCCGCGAAGACAACCAGGGCCAC
>JAUVYD010000012.1 GCA_030603265.1 Dehalococcoidia bacterium | reverse complement strand
TGGTTCGGGAATCGAAACTCCACGCCAGAGCTTACGGGCGAATCGGCACAGAATGGCCTGCGACGAAGCGCACCCAGATGCTGCAGCACTCTGCACCTCTCCTGGCTGTTCACCCTGAAGTCAGAACACTGATGTTGGCCCTCGTCATTCGTCTGCGAAGGCTGCCGATATACCGCGAAGCAAGCGTTGTAAGGCCTTGAGATTCCCGAGCTGATTCGAGTAAAGTACATCAGGATAGATATCCGGCGCGCGGCCGCCACACCGGCTCCGCGCGGAGAGTTGCAGCCAACCCGAATCCAACGTCGGGCACGGTGACGCCCAATACGAAAACCCTGAATGGAGGCCAAGACAGTGAGAATACTCTTCGTCGGTGAAAGAGCTCTTGGGGAGAAAGTCCTGAGGGCGCTGGTGGCAAAGGAGTACCAGGTTGTGGGAGTCTGCACTACTCCCGATGCGGCGGGCGCTCCGAACCGCGTCAAGGAGGCGGCCGGCGAATTCGGCATACCCTTTGTTCCCCTGGAGAACGTGAAGCAACCGCAATTCCTCGACCAGTGCCGAGCCGTCGCCCCGGACCTCACCGTCATGGCCTACGTGACCAAGATACTCCCGGAGGCTTTCTTCACGCTGGCGAGCACAGGCACAATAGAGTGGCATCCGTCGCTTCTACCGAAGCACGGAGGTCCCAACGCGTTGATCTGGCCGGTAGTCCAGGGAGAAACAACAACAGGTGTCACCATCTTCTGGCCGGACGGCGGCATCGATACCGGTCCAATACTGCTTCAGAAGGAAGTGGAGATATCGCCCGACGACACCGTCGGTTCACTGTACAGCCGGAAGATTGTTCCGTTGAGTATCGAAGCACTGCTCGAAGCAGTTGACCTCGTCGAGAAGGGAATCGCTCCCCGAATACCACAAGACAAGTCGCAGGCAACCTACGAAGGGATGTTCACGGCGGATCACGCCTGGGTCGACTGGTTCCGTCCAGCGGGAGAGGTATACAACCTCATCAGGGGGGCCAATCCCGCTCCGGCGGCTCGAACGTATGCGCGAGGGCACACAGTCAGGCTGTTCGACTCGGTCCTCCTTGCAGAGACGAGTTCTGCCCGACCGGGCACAGTCACCGCAGTCACGGACGAGGGCTTGACCATCGCAGCAGAAGGCGGCTCGATTCTCGTCAAGAAGGCCGCCCTACCCGGCTCACCCCCCGTCGACGCAGGAACCATATGCGGTGAGCTGGGATTGCAAGTGGGTGACGTGCTTGGCCTGAAGGAGGCGTCGCAGTAGCCACCCTGCCAACTGCCAGCGTCGTCGCGTGAGTAGGAGCCGTCCTTCCCGCCAGGACGTGTTCTTCCACTCAGGTCCGCAGCGCGGCCCACCATTGGCGCGACGCCGCCACTGTGAGGCGCGGCTGGCAGGCATGCCTATTGACGACACCAAGTGCATCCGAATACGCTCGCAGGAAACCGCTGCGCCAGGCTGTCGTAGCCAGACCGCTGGACCCGAATGGTCGAGTGGTCCGGCCCACTACAGAACTCTGGAAGGAGATGCACATGGTTGAACTGAGGTTCGATGAGGCGAAATGCGAGCAGTGCGAGGGCGTGAATTGCCTCGTGCGCTGCAAGCACCTCAACCTGGATGTCGATACGGCGCGAGAGGAAATGCGCAAGATTATCAACGGACAGCACTCCTTCGTGCTGGACCGCTGCGTCACCTGCTACGCGTGCGAAGAATACTGCCCGTTCGGGAACCACCCTTTCTACCTGATCGTTGAGCGACAGGAACAGGAGGGTATGCTGCTGGCGCCACGAGCCATCACCAACCAGTGGATCAACCTCTGCGAACCGGTGGGGAGGTATTCGGTCGGCAAGATACAGGAGCGCGCACTGTCCCTGTGCTACATACCTGCGTTCACGGACCTTGTTGGTGGCAAGCTCTTCGAGGACGTGGCAGCTTCCTTCTTCATAGGACCCGAGTTCTTCTGCAATGTGGTGTACCTGCATTTCGCCAGGGCGTCAGTGATCAGGGAGAGGCTGCCCAAAGTGGTGGAGAACATCGCAGCCCTGGGGATGAAGGAGGTTATCTTCCTGCACGATGAATGCTACGGCAGTTTCAAGTCGCTAGCGCCAGCCTACGGAATCCCTGTGCCCTTCAAAGTCACCCACTATTTCGAGTATCTATACGACAGGCTGAAACAGCTGAGCGGGCAATTGAAGCCTCTCAACATGAAAGTCGCGTATCAAAGACCCTGTTCATCCCGTCTCATCCCGGAAACGGACCACTACGTGGACGACATCTTCTCCCTGCTCGGAGTTGAGCGGGTCAACAGGACCTACGACAGGCAGAACGCCCTTTGCTGTTCCGCAATCGTCAGGCTCAACATGGGACCGGAGGGACGTGACATGGCGAATGACAACCAGAGCAAGAACATAGAGGACATGTTGCAGGCGGGAGTCGAGCACTGCGTGTTCAACTGCCCGTACTGCTACATGGCGCTGAGCGAGAAGGTCGCAGCGAAGGGTGTGAAGCCTATCCACATGATTGAGCTCTGCAGGCTCGCGCTGGGCGAAGAACCTGCCAAGGGGGTAATGGGATATGGCAGATATCAGTAGTGCGCTGACCGAAATAGTAGGGAAAGGTTACGTTTCGCAGCAGGCGCAGGAGCGCTACTTCTACTCACAGGACCCTGGCCTGATGCAACCGCACGAACCTGACTACGTGGTACTGCCGGCCAGCGCCGACGAAGTCCAGCGGGTGGTCAAGCTCGCGAATGAGCAGAAGATACCGGTGGTCCCCAGAGGCGGAGGGCTGTCATTGACAGGGCTGGCCATTCCTCAGCGCGGCGGCATTCTTGTAGACATGAGGCGAATGGACAGGATACTGGAGGTGAATGAGAGGGCCCGCTACGCGGTCGTGGAGGGCGGCACTTCCGAGGGAAGAATAATCGCGTACCTGGAGCGACATCATCCTACCCTGCGACACAGCATTCCCGACGCGCCACCTCAGGCAACGCTGGTCGGGAACGCGGCAATCCATGGCCAGGGCCGCCTGGCGCAGCAGTACGGGTTCACCTCCGACATGGTGACAGGCCTGGAGGTCGTGCTTCCCACAGGAGAACTCTGCAAGATCGGCTCATGCTCCATGTCGCCCTACTGGTTTTCCAAGGGACCGCCGTTGCCCGACATGTCAGGACTGTTCCTCGGATGGATAGGCACTTCGGGAATCATCACGAAGATCGGCTTCAAGCTCTACCCGCGCAAGAAGCTGCGGGACGTGGAGACGTTCGTCACAGACCTTCCAGACTTGATACCGGACATCGTGTTCAAGCTGACTCATCTTGAGATGGTGGAGGACATCAACATCTGGTTCCAGCCGCTACCCCTTATGTTCAAGGGCAACCACCACATGGACATCTACCTGACGGGGGATACTGACGAGGAACTGGAGTTCAAGAGACGGATGGTCTGGAACGCGCTCAGCGAGTATATCGAGGCCAAGGACGGGGGTTTCATGTGGCTCATGCCGGACGTCAAGCCGACGTTCATGGAGATGCCCCAGAAGAGCATCGCCAGGTTCGCAGATGTGCGAAAGGGCGGCGGATTCCAGTATGCGGGCCCCATCATCCTGGTTGAGAAGTATCCGGATTGTGCACGCAAGACGGAGGAACTAGGCTCGAAGTACAAGCTCGGCTACTCCGTCATGGCTCGAATGATCGGCCGAGGCCACTGCATGATGTTTGGCTTCGCATTCACGTTCAACAGGGCGAATTCGGATGAGATGGACAGGGTGAGGAAGGCGCTCGACGAAGCCATCGAGTTCTCACTGGAACACGGAGGGCTCCCCTGGAAACCAACCGTTGACGAGCAACGGGCAGCCATGGACATGATGGACCCCAACACACTCAAGCTGTTTGGGAAACTGAGGAAGGCGTTGGACCCGAACGGAATCATGAACCCGGGCAATTGGGAGGTGTCTTGATGGCTGAAGACTACACAAAGCAGATCCACAGATGCTTCAACTGCGGGTACTGCAAGTTCGACAGCACCTACTCGGAGTTCAACTGCCCATCATACGTCAGGTTTCGATTCGACACCTACTCAACCAGCGGTCGTCTCTGGCTCATCAACGCATGGCTGAGAGGAGAGGTCCAGTGGGATGAACACCTCGGCGAGATTCTCTACACATGTGTCACGTGCAGGAACTGCGCGGAGCAATGCATCATGCGATTCTCAAACGACCTCGTCGATTGGATCATTGCAGCCAGAAGAGACATGATGGAGAAGGAGCAGGGGAAGATACCCCAGCGCGTGGGCAGCTTCCTGGAGGAAATCTATCGAATCGGCAATCCGCTGAAGGCACGGATGCCCAGAGGGGAGTGGGCAGACGGCGTACCCGGTTACAGCAAGGGTGCCGAGTACCTGCTATACGTCGGGTGCCTGGGTTCTTTCGACGGGAAAGCCCGCGAGATGGCGAAGAGCATCGCGACCCTGCTGGGGCTTGCAGGGGTGTCCTTCGGCGTCCTGGGAGACGACGAAGGATGTTGCGGCAACGAGGTTCGCACACTGGGAGAACAGACCCTGTTCGAACTGCTGGCCAACAACAACATCCAGCAGTTCCGAGAGCTGGGCGTGCGCAAGGTGATTGCCATTTCCCCCCACTCCTACCACGCAATGAAGAACCTGTATCCGGCTCTCGGCGCCGATTTCGAGGTGCTTCACTACACCCAGTTGCTGGAACAGCTCGTGCGAGACGGACAGCTCAAGACTCGCGACACACAGGCGAAGGTCGCCTATCACGACCCCTGCTACCTCGGTCGATACAACGGCATCTATGACACCCCGCGGCAGGTACTGAGAGGAGTCCCCGGTCTGGAACTTGTGGAAATGCCCCGGGAGAGACAAGACGCGTTCTGTTGCGGTGGAGGCAGCGGCAACTTCGCCATGGATCTCCTGGAGGGCTCTCGAGATAGTCCTAACAGAGTCCGAGTCCGCGAGGCCTACGAATCTGGGGCGGCAGTCCTGGCAGTCGC
Source organism: Dehalococcoidia bacterium (assembly GCA_030603265.1). Lineage (GTDB taxonomy): Bacteria > Chloroflexota > Dehalococcoidia > GIF9 > AB-539-J10 > SKVJ01. The sequence goes on along the minus strand of JAUVYD010000012.1, from coordinate 9,933 downwards.
GTGCCCCTCATGCCTCACCATGCTGACAAGCGCGGTCGAGTCCGAGGGGCTGGACGACAAGCTAGTTGTCAGTGACATCGGACAGATACTGAAACAGGCTCTCGTCACATGAGCGCTCGGGCCGCACGCCACCGCACGCACTGACCTTCACTGCGGGCAGTTGCGACACTTCACAGGATTCAACAGGTCCAGTGGACGTGAGGAGAAAACCCGAGGACAATCCGGTTTTGCCAGGCGCGACAGAACCCGACGAGAGCCATTTCGGTGCAGCAGAAGGAACATCGAGGGCTCAAATGCCCGCGGGGTTCTGCTCAAGGAAGGCCACAAGGCAGCAATAGACGAACGGGACCCGACCGCCCGTCAGTCGCTCGCCATCACGCTCTCAGCAGCCACCGAGAAGCGTTCCCATTCCTTCAACCTGGCGCCGAGTATCTGCCTCCCCTTATCAGTGAGGTAGTAGCAGCGCCGTCTCTGGCGGTTCGCAGCTTCCTGCCAGCTACTGAAAACCAATCCCTCGTCCTCAAACCTTCGCAACGCGGAGTATACCGTGCTGGCAGTGAGCTTGAAATAGCCGCTGCTGCGTCTCTCCACCTCTTTGGCGATGCGGTATCCGTGACTCGGCAGTTCCCCGATGATGTAAAGCATCAGCGGTTCGACCAGGCCCCGGCGAAGTTGATTCACATAGTCGCGGACAGGCGAATCATGCATTGTCCTGAAGTATACCACTCCACTCTGAAAGCGCCAGCCCCTCCCGGGACGGCCGCGAGCCCGCTGGTGCTATAATCCTGAACATGAGCAAGCCGCACGGGTTGAGACTTGTCACACTTCTTGTCGTCCTGGGACTGCTGGCAGCGACCGGATGCATCGTCGTGCCCGCATCACCACCCACCGAGACGGTCCCTTCATCCACACAGGAACCCGTACGAAGCCAGTACGTCGACCCTTCGTGGCAGTTTCCCACGACTCCCAGCGCCCAACCCGAGAGCCTTCCTTCCATCGCTGATGTCGTAAGCACGGTCCGGCCGGCAGTCGTGTCTGTCATCACGGAGGTGGTGGCGTACGACCTGTTCAATCAGGCCTACACGCACGAAGGCGCGGGATCAGGAGCCATACTGGATGACGCAGGGTACATCGTAACCAACAATCACGTTGTTGAGGGCGCGAGCGAGATACAGGTGGAACTCGCTGACGGCACCAAGTATCCGGCAAGCATCGTTGGGACAGACGCTCTCACTGACCTGGCAGTGATTCGCGTCGAGGCAGACGGTCTGCCCTTCGCGTCGCTCGGAGAATCCAGTGAGCTGGCAGTGGGGGAGTGGGTGGTGGCGATAGGAAACGCGCTCGGCGAGGGCATCTCCGCGACCGAGGGCATCGTGAGTCGGTTGAACGTATCAATCACTGTCGGCGGCAACACCCTCAGAGACCTGGTTCAGACCACCGCTGCCGTCAATCCAGGAAACAGCGGCGGGCCACTTGTCAACATGGCAGGTGAGGTCATCGGCATCAACAGCGTGAAGGTCGCCGACATCGGCGTGGAGGGAATGAGCTACGCGATTGCCATTGATGGCGCGCGCCCGATAATCGAGGCACTGGTGCACAGTGGCTACGTCACGCGGCCCTGGCTTGGCGTGTCCCTCTACACGGTGGACCAATTCACGGCAACAGTTAACAAGCTGTCCGTGGAGCAGGGAACCCTTGTGGTGGAAGTCGTCAAAGACGGGCCGGCAGACCACGCGGGGTTGGAGAAAGGCGACGTTATCGTCGAGCTCGATGGGGCAACAATCGAGAACACCGACGACCTTCTTCAGGCAATCATTCGCAGCGCCGTGGGAGAGTCCGTGGCTATTGTCTACGTGCGCGGGGATGATCGACTGAGCACAACGGCTCAACTCAGGGAGAGCCCTCCACCCTGGGACTAGCGGCGAAACCCGATTGCCCGCCTCTGTGGCAGAATCGGAGTCGAGTTCCCCGCCGCTACACCGCTGCTAAGCGGCCCGCTTGACCCCGACAAGGAGTTCCTTGCCGGCCAGACGCAGAGTCTGCACGCAGGCATCTTCGGGCGGCTGAGTCCTGGTCAGGTCCACCGACAACGTCTCCTGTCGTATGTAGTCGGCGAAGCTCACAAACACGTCGTGCAGCGCGTCGTCACCAAAGTAGAACACCGCGATGTGGTCCGATATCTCCAAGCCTGCCGAGCGCCTGATCGTCTGCAGGCGACGAACGATCTCTCTCGCCAGGCCCTCGGCGATGAGTTCGTCGGAGAGCGCGGTCACCACACCAACGCTGTAGCGCTCATCACTCGCCACCGCACATTCCTGCTCGTCATCGGCAAGACCCTCAACAAACTCGATGTCCTTCACATTGAGCTCTTCTCTGATGTGCTCGCCCAACGCCGCCACTGCATCCTTCTCTGCGTCGTTGGATACGCAGATGCGAGCCATTGCCAGCGGCTGCCTCACCTTGATACCGGCCTTGGCCCTGGCTGCCCTGCCCAGACTGGCCAGACTCATAACAAGCTCCATGTTTCTGTTCAGGACCTCGTCAATCTCGTTCTTGTCGGCAACAGGATAGTCAGTGAGGTGTACGCTCTCGGGCGCATCGCCATCCACGCTGCGAACGAGGTTCTGGTATATCTCTTCAGGTATGAACGGAGCCAGCGGCGCCAGCAGTCCAGCGAGAGTCACGAGACAGCGGTACAGCGTGGTGTGAGCAGCCAGCTTGTCATCATCGCTCTCGCTCTTCCAGAAACGGCGGCGGCTGCGGCGAACGTACCAGTTTGAGAGCCCGTCGATAAACTGTTCGATAAGACGTATCGCCTGAGTGAAATTGTAGCCATCCATCACCTTCGTCACGTCGAGCACGAGCTGATTCAGCTCAGAGACAACCCAGCGGTCAAGCTCCGAAAGGCGGGGCGCTTCTTTCTTCACCGGCACGAAACCGTCGATGTTCGCGTAGAGAACGAAGAAGGAATAGGTATTCCAGAGAGTGAGAAGATGACGACGCATCGTCTCGCCAAGAACCTGCACCGAGAACCTGTGCGTGTTCTCACTAGGAGCCGAGGAGAGCATGTACCATCGCACGGCATCAGCGCCGTACTCGTTCACCACTGCCCACGGGTCAATCATATTGCCCTTGGACTTGCTCATCTTCTCGCCGTTCGCGTCGACGATGTGCCCCAGACACAGCACGTTCTTGAAGCAGGGGCCATCAAAGAGCATCGTCGAGAGCGCATGCAGGCTATAGAACCAACCTCTTGTCTGGTCTATGGCCTCACACACGAAGTCCACCGGGAACATCTGTTTGAAGACGTCTTCCTTCTCGAAAGGATAGTGCCACTGGGCCCACGTCATGGCTCCCGAATCGAACCAGCAGTCAATCACCTCCGGCGCCCTCCGCATCCTGGCTCCACAGCGACCACAGCTGAACGTAACGTCGTCAACATACGGTCGATGGAGTTCCATGTTCTCCACGTAGCCGGTCACACCGGGCTTGGATGCAAGGTCGGCTCGGCCTCCAACGCACTCGAACTGGCCGCAGTCAGGGCATTCCCACACGGGCAGTGGAGTCCCCCAGTAACGCTCACGAGAGAAGGCCCAATCAACGTTGTGTTCCAGCCAGTCTCCGAACCGCCCACGCTTGATGTAGTCCGGATACCAGTTGACCTCCAGGTTACCGGACACGAGCCTGTCTTTCTTGGCAGTCGTCTTGATGTACCACGACCTCTTCACATAGTAGAGAAGCGGAGTGCCGCACCTCCAGCAGAACGGGTACGTGTGCCGAATAGTCCCGCTCCTGAACAGGAGCCCGCGCTCATTCAGGTCGGCAGTCACATCCGGGTCAGCGTCCTTCACGAACTTCCCCGCGAAGGAGTAGCTACCAATCACCTTGCCCTCGAGGTCAACCTGCTGGACGAAATCGAGGGATTCCCTCATTCCTGCTTCAAAGTCCGCCTCACCGAAGGACGGCGCCACATGAACAATGCCCGTGCCGTCGTCCAGGGATACGAAGTCGGCGCCAATCACAGGGTAGGTCAGCACGTCAGGACGCGGCTGCGCCTCGAAGACCGGCATGCCAAAACGTGGGACGCCGAATTCATGAGGGTTATAGAGCGGCTCGTAACGGAGTCCCGCCAGCACGCTTCCAGGGACTGTCGCTACCGGGCGGTAGCCAGGCAGGCCGACCGTCTCGACAAGGGCCGCAGCCATGATGAGGAAGTCCTCTTCGCCCTGCATGACGGCATAGTCGGCCTCCGGCGACACGGCGAGGGCTGTGTTCCCCGGCAAAGTCCAGGGGGTCGTGGTCCACGCCAGGAGATAGGCTCTCTTTCCGTCCAGACCGATGGCCTCCCGCAGTGCCGGCGCCGCGGACTGAAGCGTCTCCTGCGTAATGCGAAACTTAATGTGAACGGATGGGTCCTCAATGTCATCCTCGTAGCCCAGCGCGACCTCATGAGAGCTGAGCGAAGTTCCACAGCGGGGGCAGTGAGGAGTGGTCCTGTAGCCGCGGTAGACGAGCCCCTGCTCCCAGAGCCTGTTTATCGCCCACCAGCCCGACTCAATATAGTCATTCGCCAGCGTGACGTAGGGGTCCTTCATGTCTATCCAGTGGCCGATGCGCTCTACCATCGCCTCCCACTGGCCGATATACTTGCCCACGCTCTCGCGGCACCGCTGGTTGAACTCAGCTACGCCGTACTCTTCAATCTGCTTCTTGCTCTTCAGCCCAAGGCTATTCTCCACCTCAAGCTCAACTGGAAGGCCATGAGTGTCCCATCCCGCCTTACGCGGCACACAGAAACCACGCATGGTCTTGTAGCGGCAGGGAATATCTTTAAAAAGACGGGACAAGATGTGGTGGATGCCCGGACTGCCGTTCGCAGTCGGAGGTCCATCATTGAAGCTGTAGAGTGGCCGTTCTCTTCGAGACTCGACGCTCTTCTCGAAGATGGAATTCTCTTTCCAGAATCTGAGAACCTGCGTCTCGATGTCGGGGAACTTCGCCTTTGAATCTACGCCCTTGAACATGACTAGGGACTCTTGGGATATATGACCACCTTGCGTTCGGTTCCCACTCCGGCGCTTTCGGAATAGACATCGGGATGGTCTACAAGCGCGAGGTGCACCACGCGACGCTCGTCGGCTGGCATCGGCTCCAGCGCAATGGGTCTGCGGCGGGCTCTGGCTTGGTCAGCGACCTTCCGCGCAAGGTCCTCGAGCGCGACACGCCGACGCCGCTTGTAGCCACATACATCGACGGTCAGAAGAGGCCAATCGGTCTGTCGTGAGGCAATCATCAGTCTGACGATGTGTTGCAGCGACGAAATGGTCGTGCCGCGGCGGCCGATGAGAACACCGAGGTCATCGCCTTCTATGTTGAGCACCGCTGAGCTCCCATCGTCCTCATAGTCAACATCGCCATCCAGCCCCATCAGGTCGAGAAGCTTCGACAGAATCTCCACTCCGACTCCACCCGCGACCCTGTTGCCGATGTTATCGTCCATCTCCAGGGGAGTGGCCTTGATGACCGCCTCTTCCGCACCCAGACCCAACACTCCACTGCGGCCTTCCTGCACAATCTCGGTCTCGAATTCCTCGCGGCTCAGGCCAAGTTCGTCTTCCGCCTTGCGGGTGGCTTCTTCAACTGTCCGCCCCGTCACTTCTATTGTTTCGCCATCACTCATCGATGAACCTCAATTGGCCCACGAGACACAGAGGCAACGCTCTGAAATCGAAGGCGCCCTATTTCGCCCTGGCAGTAGCAGGAGAGGCAGCCGAGTTGCTCCGTTTCAGGTTGCCCCAGCCACCACCAACTACGTACTGCGTGCCGATGCCGATGAGGTTTGAAACCAACCAGAACACAGGTAGTCCGCTGGGGAACATGATTGTGAACATGCCAAACATCAACGGCATCATCATCAGCATCATCTGGTTGGTCGACTGCTGTCTGGAATCCGTCGACGGGGCTGTCGTCATTTTCTGCTGCACCCACATGGTGCCGCCGACAAGGATTGCCAGAACCATGGTCTTGTCAGGTTGTCCAAGGTCCAGCCACAGGAAATGACTGTTCACAGGGATGGCCTGCGCAATCATATCGGACGAATACAGATGCTGAGCGAGGTCGAGAAGGTTCTCCGGCGTGGTGGCAAGCGCCTTCATGATTGACTGGTAGAGGGCAATCCACACAGGAAACTGAATCAGCATCGGCCACATACATCCGGCCGGATTGACACCAGCCTCCTTGTAGAGCTTCATCGTCTCCTGCTGCAGCTTCGCCTTGTTCTTGGCGAACTTCTTCTGCAGCTCCTTCATCTTGGGCTGCAGCTCTTGAAGCGCCCTCGTCGACTTCGTTTGCTTGATGGTAACGGGAGTCAATGCGAGGCGGACGACAAGCGTGAAGATGATGATTGCGAGGCCGAATTCGACTTCTTCAGGCAGAATGCCCGAAAGCGCGATAAGCCCATTCAGCATGGGCCGCAGGATGATCTCGTTCCACAGGTTAGCCATCTATGGCATCACTCCATCTTCAGGGAGAATGTGAATTCCACTTTCTTGCGGACCGGGTCAATGCAGTAGAGCACATTGTTCTGCGCGCGAACGTATACCATGCCCTGGTGATAGCACGGCGAGGCCACGACCATAGCGTCGCACGTAGCTTTTTTCTCATCAGCCGCGTTGGGCACACGCGTACCATTGCCTGTCGCACTATTGACGAAGTAGACATCTCCAGCTTTGGTTGCGACAACCAGGTTGTCACCTGCGACAGCGGGTGAAGTCGCAATTGCAGCTCCCGCATCAAATGGTTCATCCCACACAGGTTTGCCACTGGCTGCGTCAAGCGCGTACAGCTTGCCGTCAAGGCAAGGTGCGTACATGACATCCCCCACCACGACAGGAGCACCCCAGAACCAGTTCTCGCCTTCAAACTGCCAGCGAGGTTCCTGCGCGCCCAGCTGAATGGCATACAGAAAACGGTCGAACGTCCCCACGTACACCATGCCACCTGCAACGAAGGGCGACGATACGAACCCTACCTCGGCTTCGTATGACCACGGCAACAGCTCCCCCGTACTGGCGGACAGCGAGTAGATATGACCGTCGAAGGTACTGACATACACGGAACCGTCCGAAACGCTGGGGGTTGCCCACAGCTTCCCGTCAAGGGGTTCCGACACCCACAGCTCATCGCCGTAGCGCCGATCCAGCGCATACACCCGCCCGGTGGTTCGTCGATCCTCACTGATCGAACTGGATACAAAAACGGTGTCCGCCGCCACAGCGGGGCTGCCTACAATCGGGCCAAGCTTTTCATCGCCACGAGGATAGGCCCATTCTCCGGATCTCACCTGCGGGAACACCATATTGGCCTCACGGGAGGTCTCATCCAGCATCAACACCTTGCCCTCATACGTCCCCACGCACACCTGCCCGGTACCGGCGACCGGAACTCCGTACACAGTCGCGGCAACCTCCGACGAACTGCAGCCGAAACCACGGGAGGGCGTCGTGATGGCATACTCCCACTCCCCGTTCGAGGGGAATGCAGACCCGCTGGCCCGCGCGTCCGGATCCATGACAAACACCTTGCCGTCGGCAGCACCGACGAACAGCGTGTCGCCACTCGATACTATGCCCGAGAAACCCTGCGGCGCGGTATTCCCCATGCAGCCGGTTCCCGTCGCGACAACCGACACCAACGCCAGAAAGATCAGAACCCGAACAGCCTTCATATCACCTGCTATGTGCAGCACTCACTCTAGGGTACAGGGTCATAGCCGACCCTCGAGAACGGATGGCAGCGCACGAGCCGCATTGTTCCAAGCCAGATGCCCTTCCCGACGCCATAACGTTGAATTGCTTCCATCGTGTATTCAGAACAGGTAGGCTGAAAGCGACACCGGTGAGGGGTAACCTCAGAAATCGTTCTCCGGTACGCTCTTATCATGGCAATCGCTGCCAGCGCCAACTGCTCTGACAACGCCCGCCTTGAGCAGAAGCCCCTGCAACTGCCGTTCCACGTCTTGATATTCCGCACTCTGAATGCCCGGTCGGGCGATTACCACAACATCCCAACCCGCCTCCAGCGCCCGGATTCTCACTGCCTCACGAATCAACCGCTTGGCACGGTTCCGCCGCACCGCCCCACCCACCTTCTTGCCGACAACAAGACCAAGCCGACTTGTATCCAGGCCATTCCGAAGAACTCGAAGCACAACGAAAGAGCCAGGATACCCACTACCCTGGCGGAACACGCGAGAGAATTGCTCTCGCCTGGCCAGAGACCATGGCTTTCTCATTCACGGCTAGACAGTTAGCTTCCAGCGCCCCTTCTGGCGCCTTGCCCGTACTACACGGACACCACCCCTGGTTGACATCCTTGCCATGAAGCCGAGCTTCCGCTGTCGAGGAATCTTCTTCGGCTGATAGGTTCGTTTAGGCATGTGTTGCTCCCGAGGAACCAGACGGTCCTGAGGCGGTCCATCCCGTCTTCCAGATATGGCTTGGCCCGTAGGGCAACAGGGCCAGGAATCGCGCGCGTTTGATGGCCTGAGAGAGCCTTCGCTGGTGCTTCGCACATGCCCGAGTCTTGCGTTTCGAGCCTATCTTGCCTCCACCCTGAATGAACCGCGCCAGTAGACCCGAGTCCTTATAGTCAATCGCAATTCTGTCAGCACAGAACGGACATACCCGCGGCCTGGTGCTGTGATACCTCGATCTCCTTCTGGGAGAGAATCGGTAGTTCGCCATTCACTCACTCCTCACTGCTGTTCGAAAGGAAGGTCGTCAGGGACGATATCCCCCTCGTCGGGAAGGGCTACAGTTCCAGCCGGCTTGCCCAGGAACAGTACCCTGCTGGCCGTAACCTCAAGGCTCGTGCGCATCTGCCCGTCCTGTCCTTGCCAGTTGCGGGCATGCAGACGCCCCTCTACGTAGGTCTGCTGTCCCTTGCTCAGATACTGATTGCACTGCTCCGCCTGTCTGCCCCACACAGTAACCCGAAACCAGTCCGTCTCCTCGCGGGTCTCGCCGGCGGAAGTGGTATACCTGTAGTTGGTGGCCATCCGAAACGAAGTCACGGACTTCCCATCCGGCGTATACCTCATCTCAGGGTCTGAGCCGAGATTCCCGATGAGGATGACCTTGTTGAGAGTCGCCACTACCTACTTGCTCCTCTTGACAACCAGGTACCGCAGAACGTCCTGGTCAGTCTCAAGGCTCTGGCGCAATGCCAGGATGTCAGCCGGCTCAAGCTTGAACCGGAGAAGCGCGTAGTTGCCTTCGATGTACTTCTTGATGGGATAGGCCAGTCTCTTCTTGCCCCAGCGCTGAGTGTCTTCCACAACGCCTTGACGTTCAGTGATGAGCCGGCTGACACCATCGATTTTGCCCGCGACAGTTTCATCGCTTGCGTCCGGACTCACGATAGCCACCAGTTCATAGTCACACATGCGGCAGATTATAGCATGTCAGAGGCCAAGGTGTAAGCGCGCGGCCAGGCACTCGGGAAGACCCGCTTGTAGCATCGCCTCCGCGGTGCCGTCCACATCGTATGCCACCCTGCGAAACACGATTGTCCTCTCCTCTCTATCAAGGATGGCATAGGCGGCACGCGGATCACCGTCCCGCGGCTGACCGACAGCCCCGGGGTTGATGATGAGGCGCCCGCCGCCGAGTTCGAGGACTGTCCCGTTCAAGACAGCTCCCGTACTTCCCCTCGGACAACCATCCATCCTGTAGGCAGCCGGGCGGTGAGTGTGCCCCACAAGACAGTGAACGGCCTCGCAGCAAGCAGGCATATCCCGCGCTTCCCTCTCAGAGAGCACATACTCCCAGACAGGGTCACGAGGTGACCCATGGACGAGCAGGAATGGCGCCCGTTCCACTCTGAGTGCCAGCGTCGACAGAAACGTCTGCGCCTGCGTGGACAGCCGCCCCC
>JAUVYD010000057.1 GCA_030603265.1 Dehalococcoidia bacterium | reverse complement strand
TCAGGGTATTGCTCCCGCAGTCGCCTGACCTTGCGGTTCTTGATAGTAATCAGGTTCTGCTTCATCGTCGTGAGTTCGATGTACATGTCGAATTCGGGCAGGTAGAAGTCAGGCGTGAACATCTGAGTGACATCGGCTCCGTGCCAGGCGAGTGGGAAAGAACGTGGCTCGTACAGCCACTCAATCTGATAGAAATCGAGCAGGTTGGCGAATTCCGCTTCGCTCTCGTGTGCGAACTCGGTTGGCTTCAAGGGGTTAGCTGCCATCTGGGGGAGGGGCGAGACCCCGGTGGCCTTCGCCCGCGACTTGTAGATGCGGTCTTTGAACTGGGCAAGCTGTGCCCGGTCGAGCAGCACGGCGCAGAGGTTGGCGGACGACTTCAGGAAGTTCTTCTCCTCCTCCGTGAGTTCCCTGGATTCCTTCGAGTAGATTCGTAGCTCGCCTATCGTTTCTTTGCCCAGGAGGACCGGGATTCCGGCGATGAAGAGGACGTTCTGGGACCTGGCAACTTCAGGGTGTTGCACCCTCTCGTCCGTTGGTGCGTGGCTGACGACCACGATGTTTCCGTCCAGCACCTCGGGCAGGCTTTTTCGTGCTTCGAGCGGGCCCTTTCTCAGAAAGAGGTCGCTGAGCCCGTACGCGCCAACGGTCGTGAGGTACTCCTTCTTCGAATCCAGAAGGAGAACCCTGCAGCCATTCATATCTGTCGCCTTGGCGACCGCCCTTGCCATGGCGTTGCAGGTCCGACGGAGAGTAAGCCCGGAGTTCGCCAGGACTGCAATCTGCTGCAGTCCTGTGTAGTGCCGCCCCTTGGATGTAGTCACCGCCCGTTCCTCCTCACGCGGCTACGAGCACTTGGTGTAGCCGCAGGATATGCAGATACTGCAGCCCTCCTGGTGGATGAGAGTCCCACCGCATTCGGGGCACTGAGCCGAGACTCCCTGCCGCCGGTCATCTCGCGCGTGAGTCTTGCCGTCATCGTCAGCTACGTATTTCTCAAGCACTCCGGCGATGGCGTCGGCGCATGACATCACGGCTCGGCCCTGTTCCCACGAGATGGACGGGCATCGGATTCCCCTCAGGTTTTTCACGATTGAACCCAGGTCGAGTCCACACCTGAGCGCGTTGGAGATGAGCCGACTTGTGGCTTCGAGTTGCGCCGCCGCGCAGCCCCCCGCCTTGCCCAGCGTTGCGAACGCCTCGCAGACGCCCTCGTCATCGAAGTTGAGGGTCACGTACATGTTGCCGCAGCCGGTGCTGACGCGTTCCGTGATTCCACGTGTGACTTTCGGCCTTGCGCGGGGTCGCAGAGACGGTTTCTGTTCGGGTTTCTCTGTGCCGGTTGTCAGCACCTGGTCGTCGCGACTGCCATCCCTGTAGATGGTGATTCCCTTGAGCCCCTCCTGGTACGCCATGAGGTATACGGCAGCCACATCCTCTCGCGTGGCCGACTGCGGGAAATTGACCGTCTTCGACACGGCGCTGTCGGTGTGGCGCTGGAAGGCTGCCTGCATCCGGACGTGCCACTCGGGCGATATGTCGTAGGCGCACACAAAGACGCGTTTCGTGTCTTCCGGGATGTTCTCCATCTCCCGGAGACGCCTTCCCGCTGCAAGTTCTCTCATCATGTCTGCAGTGTACAAACCACGTCGGCGTGCCTCTTCCTCGAAATAGGGGTTGACCTCCAGGAACTCCTCTTTGTCGAGGATGTGGCGGACGTAAGTGAGGGCGAACACAGGCTCGATTCCGCTCGAGCAGTTGGCGAGAATGCTGAGGCTCCCGGTAGGGGCGACCGTGGTTCTCGACGCGTTGCGGTATCTCGGGCCTCCCTGCACGTCGTACACACTTCCCTCGTAGGCAGGGAACACACCGCGTTCGTTCGCGAGGTCGATAGAGGCGGCGTTGGCCGTATCCTCTATGAGGGACATCACCTCTTCTGCAGACGACAGGGCCTCGTCGCTGTCGTAGGCGATGCCCCTCTGTATCAGCATGTCGGCGAAGCCCATGACGCCGAGTCCTATTTTGCGCGTGGACATCGTCCGCTCTCGGATTTCGGGGAGAGGGAATCGATTGACTTCGATAACGTTGTCGAGGAAACGGACTGCGAGCCGTACGCTCTCGGCGATTTGTTCGAACTTGACCTGCGGCGTTGGCGCGGAGCGGTCGACCATTCGGGCAAGGTTGATCGACCCGAGGTTGCATGACTCGTATGGCAGAAGCGGCTGCTCTCCGCATGGATTGGTGCTCTCGATTCTTCCCAGATGTGGCGTAGGGTTGTGCCTGTTGATCTCGTCGAGGAAGACGATGCCGGGGTCACCGGTAAGCCATGCCATGTCGACGATCTGGTCGAACACGTCCCTTGCGTTGACACGCTCGCAAAGCTCTCCTGTCCTCGGGTTGACCAGGTCATGCTCGCCTTCCTCGCGAACTGCACGCATGAAATCGTCCGATACTCCCACCGACAGGTTGAAGTTCGTCAAGATGCCCGCTTGTTTCTTGACGGCTATGAAACGCTGGATATCAGGGTGGCTCACGTTGAGAATTGCCATGTTGGCGCCGCGACGCATACCACCTTGCTTGATGACGTCTGTTGTCTTGTCGAATACCTGCATGAACGAGAGGGGGCCGCTTGCCACGCCGCCCGTGCTTCCCACTCTGTCGTGCTCGGGCCTGAGATGTGAGAAGGAGAAGCCGGTGCCGCCACCGCTCTTGTGTATGATGGCGGTATGCTTGACGGCGTCGAATATCGACTCCATGGAGTCTTCCACAGGGAGGACGAAGCACGCTGAAAGTTGGCCGAGTTCCCTGCCGGCGTTCATAAGTGTGGGAGAGTTCGGCAGGAATTCCAGCCTCGTCATGAAATCATAGAACCGCTCTTCCCACTGCGCCGTGTCCGCTGAGGGGTCGAAGACAAGCTCAGCGCTGGCGACATGGCGGGCAATGCGGCGGAACATCTCTGCCGGGGTCTCGGCTGCCTTCCCCTCCGTGTCTTTCGCGAGATATCTTCTCTCGAGAACTCGCAGAGCGTTGGCCGAGAGGTTGAGTCCGGATGGCGCCTCGAGTACAGGCTGTGCAGGGAGCACCTTGAGGGATGTGGTTGGCGTTGCTCGTGTGCGCCTTCGCCTTTGGCGCCGAGCCGGTTCTGCCGCAACCAACGCCTCCATGCCCGGTAGGGGCCGCACTACGCCGAGGCGTTCGCTGACCTTCTCTGTGAGCTGTTCAAGGAGATGGCGGTCGCTCATCCCGACAGACTCGGCTGCAGAGAACACGGCTCTGGCAACGCTCTCCTCGGTGACGGGTGACTGTGTCTCCGGTTCCTTCTGCCGTGCCATGTGCCTTGTGCCTTCTATGTCGTCACGGAGTCAGCGGCGGGCTCTCACACGGTGCCTGCCGGGCTCCGTCGCCGGCCGACAGGCTGTCGAGGGCGTCCTTCAGTGCTCCGATGTCAGCGAATTCGCGATACACGCTCGCAAACCGTATGTAGGCGATGTGGTCGAAGCCGGCCAGGTGCGCCATTACGAGGTCACCTATTGTCGAGCTGCTGATTTCGGCTTTGCCCTGGCCATAGAGATAGTCCTCGATGCCGGTAATCAGCTTGTCAACTGAGCCAGTTGGAAGGGGTCGTTTCTCGCAGGCCTTCCGGATGCCGGAGGCGAGCTTCTCGCGGTCGTACTCCTCGCGTCGCCCATCCTTCTTGACCACGGAGAGTGCGTGGCTTTGGACGCGCTCAGACGTCGTGAACCGGACTCCGCACGTGGAACACACACGCCTCCGCCTGACCTCTTCTTCGAGACTGCGAGAGTCCACTACACGGGACTCCAGCGCACCGCAATATGGGCATTTCATGCGGCAACCCCCACTATTTGTGGTCTCCTGTTATTCTAGCACCACATATAGGGTGTCACAACAAGACGCGGAAGGCGGCTTGCGGTTGAGGGGGAGGGGAGAATGGCGTGCCATCCTCCCCTCTGCTATTAGCTATTGCCAAGAGAGCCGGGAAGGCTCGGGGGTGACGGTTATGGGGTCTCTCATGGCGTGGGCCAGCTGTCCGCTTGAATGGCGCTGTCCTCGCCGGAGGAAGGAGGGCACATCAAGGCTGTCGCCGCCACCCTTCATGAGCCGGCGCAGTTCCTCCGTGTCAGGAGAACCCTTTCCGTACTGGCTGGTGAATCCCGTGGCGATGACGGTGATCTTGATATCGGCATCCATCTTGGGGTCGAATACGACGCCGAAGATGATGTTCGCCCGTGGGTCAACCGCATCACCGATGACGCTTGCTGCCTCGTTGCACTCGAAGAGCGTCAGGCTGGGCCCACCGGTGATGTTGAAGAGCACGCCTTTGGCGCCTGTCACCTGTGCGTCGAGCAGTGGGCTCGCGAGCGCAGCCTTTGCAGCGTCGATTGCCCGGTTCTGGCCGGCGCCGTGCCCCACGGACATCCACGCCGGCCCCCCGTTCTTCATGACTGACTTGATGTCCGCGAAGTCGAGGTTGATGAGACCGGGAACGGTCACGACCTCGGAGATGGCTTGCACTCCAAGCAGCAGTGCGTCATCAGCCATCCTGAATGCGGAGTCGACGGTGGTCTTGTTGTCGCAGAGATGCAGCAGCCTGTCGTTCGGGATGATTATCAGCGTGTCGACTTTCTCGGACAGGTTCATGATGCCCTCTTCCGCCACCTCACACCGGTGCCCTCCTTCAAACTTGAAGGGCTTCGTGACGACGCCGATCGTGAGCGCGCCGGACTCCTTTGCGGTCTCAGCTATCACACCCATGCCACCTGTCCCTGTCCCTCCACCCATCCCTGCAGCAACGAAAACCATGTCGGCGCCTTCGACGACTTCCAGGATGGCCTGCTTGCTCTCCTCAGCGGCCTTGTGGCCTATCCTCTGGTCGCCGCCGGCTCCGAGACCCCGGGTGAGTTTCTCCCCCAGTTGTATCCTTGTCGGCGCCTCCGCCATTGCAAGGGCCTGGGCGTCCGTATTCATGGCGATGAACTCGACGCCGCGGATGCCTTCTCTAATCATGCGGTTGATTGCATTCGTTCCACCGCCGCCGATGCCGATTGCCTTGATTCTGGCCGGGGCCGGTGTGTAAGTTGTCTTAGCCATTTCTACCTCCTAGTCATCGCAACTTGTCGCCACACTCGGTGCCTATCCGTGAAAGAGTCTCCGCAGCAGCTTGGCGATGCCTCCGAACATCCCACCGCGCTTCTGCTGCCAGGCCGATGGTTCCCGGTTGCGTGCCTGCCAGAGGACAAGGCCGAGCGTTGTCGAATATGCCGAGTCGCGCAGGATGTCGGTGATGCCGTACACACCGCTGCCGAGCGGAGCGCCCCTTCTCACGGGCATGTGTAGGTGTTCCTTGCCCAGATCCACCAATCCGCCTAGATTGGCTGTCCCGCCGGTGAGAACGAGGCCGCAAGGGGCCAGTCGCTGGTAGTCGGTAGTCGGAAGCTCAAGAAGAATCAGCTCGAAGAGCTCCTCCATCCTCGATCGGACGATGTCGCAAAGCTCCCTGTAGGACGCTGCGTGGCCGTTCTCTATCCCTGTCAACTCCGTCTCTCTGCCGACGTCCAGCCCAGGGGTAACGTTGCCGTAGGTCTTCTTCATGCGTTCGGCGACATGGAAGGGGAGGCCGAGACCGATAGCGATGTCGCTTGTTATCTGATAGCCTGCGACCGGTATTATGGCCGTGTGGTAGATGTCCCCATCCTTGAAGACCGCGATGTCGGTCGTGCCTCCGCCGACATCAGCCATTATTATGCCACTCTCGCGCTCCTGCGCGGTGAGCACTGCCTCTCCACTGGCCAGAGGTTCCAGGACGAGGTCTTCAACCTGCACGCCGATGCTCCTGATCACTTTGACCAGGTTCTGGACCGATGACACGGAAGCTGTGATGATGTGAGTCTCTACATCGAGCCGTGTGCCGTGCATGCCAACCGGCCGCTTGACACGCTCTTCGCCATCAAGCGTGTAGAACCGCGGTATGGCGTGGAGCAGCTTCTTGCCCTCGGGCACCGTCACGCTCCTCGACGCGGCAAGGACCCTGTTCAGGTCCTCAGAACGGACAAGACGGTCGGCACGGGGAATGGCAACGACTCCTCTGTTGTTGATGCTGCTGATGTGCCGCCCGGTCACGCCGACGAATACCGAGTCGACGCGCGTGCCGCTGATCTTCTGCGCCTCCTGAATCGAGGTGGCGATTGCCTCCTTCGCCTCGTCCATGTTGACCACGATTCCTTTGTGCATCCCGTGGCTCGGCACAACGCCCACACCAAGGACTTCGATGTCATCCTGGCTCCTGACGTTTGCCACGATGGTGGCTATCTTTGTGGTGCCCACATCAATAGCGGAAATGATCCCTTTGGTCATTTTCACCTCCTTTGATTGCGCTGGCCGCTGAGACGCATATCGGTCTATGCAAGGCGCTCAGCGACTCTGAGCCGCGCGCTGCGGCTGCGTGGGTTGGAGCTACTCTCCAACGCAGTAGGTCGTATGACCTTTTTCGTGATGAGCGAGAAGGCGCTGTCGGCTGCCTCCCGCCGCATGAACTGCTTCACAATGCGGTCCTCCAGGGAGTGGTAGCTGATGACCACCAGTCTGCCCCGTGAGCGCAGGAGGCCCACAGTCTGGTCCAGTCCCAGCTTGAGACTCTCCAGTTCCCTGTTGACTGCGATGCGAAGAGCCATGAAGGTGCGGGTGGCAGGATGGATTCTGCCACGCCTGCTGCCCAGGACCTGCTGCACAAGGTGCGCAAGTCGTAATGTGGACAGGATCGGCCGATTCTGGACAATCCTGTGCGCGATTTGGCGGGAGAACCTTTCTTCTCCGTACTCCCAGAGGATTTGAGCGAGGTCTTGCTCGCCATAGCTGTTGACGATGTCCGCGGCGCTGAGTCCTTCACTCATGTCGAAGCGCATGTCGAGGGGGGCCTCTCGCTGGAAGCTGAACCCGCGCTCTGCGGCGCCCAACTGCATGGAGGATATCCCGAGGTCAAAGAGTATGCCGTCGTTGGAGGTGAACCCCTGCTGTTGACAGATGCTACCGAGCTCTGCGAAGTTGCCCTGCGCAAGTACGATGGATGTTCCGAACTCGGACAGTGTCCGGCCGGCAATATCGAGTGCTGCAGAGTCGGCGTCTATGCCGAGCAGGCGGCCGGAAGGCTGGATTCGCTCGAGCATGGCACGAGCGTGCCCCCCTGCTCCGAGTGTGCAATCAACATACGAGCCGCCCGGATGAGCCTGCAGCCCTTCCATGGCCTCAGTCACCATCACAGGGACATGTATGGCCGGCGACGCCGTGTCGTTGCTCAACTCCCTCCCATGCCTTCCTGTATCTGCTCCGCTTGCTCTTCGGATGATGCCCTCTCAGACTTCCACAGGTCTTCGTTCCATAGCTCAACCGACTGGTTCACGCCCACAACTACGATGCTGTCCCCGATCTCGGCGTGAAGGCGCAACGGAAGCGGCAATCCTATCCTTCCCTGCTTGTCGAACGCAGCAGCGAAGGCCGTGCCGAATATGGCCCTGTTGAGCTTGCGCTGGCTTGCCGATGTCAGGGCCTTTGAGGCCAGTTCGTCGGCCAGGCGCTTCCATTCCGCTAGTGGGTACGCCCTGATGCATTTCTCCGGGCCCTTCGTCAGGACGACTGCCTCGCGCATGTCACGACGGAACTTGGGAGGGAGCGGCACTCGCCCCTTGTCATCGAGCTTGTAGACGTACTCGCCAAAAAACATCTTCGTCTCCCCCTTCAGGGAATTCGCCTCCCTTTCTCCCCACTTTTCCCCACAAGCCTATTTAAGGGCTTCCTGCACGGTTTGTCAAGTCCCCCACATCCCCCAATAGTCCTGTAGTCCTGGTCGTATCCACAGGACGGAATTCAATTCTGCTCGTGTATGTGGTAAAATCTTCAGCTTGGTGGTAACTGCCTATTGGGGCTCCCATGCGTATAGATATCCTGTGCCTGTTTCCGGAGATGTTCGTGTCGCCCTTCAGTCACAGCATTGTGAAGCGGGCGGAGGAGCGCGGACTTGTGCAGGTTGTTGCCCACAACATCAGGGATTACACTCATGACAGACATGGGACCGCCGATGATTATCC
>JAUVYD010000179.1 GCA_030603265.1 Dehalococcoidia bacterium | reverse complement strand
GTAGACGAAGGTTTCCATCTCGGGAGCCTGCTCGCCGGGTTTTTCAGCATCCGCATGGTATGCCTCAACAACCTCGGTCTCCACCTTCAGTGTCAAGAACGTTCCCTCTGCGAACCTCGCCGGCGTGAGCATAAAGCCGTCATTGTTCAGCAGATACGTCTCACCGGTCTTGCCAAGGCCTGTACGGTCCTTGCAGATTGCGTTCAACGCACCCATCGACACTCTCATGGCGACCACGCCGAGGAATGCTCCGGAGGCATCATCAAGCACCGGGGCGGAAAAGGTGACGGTCGGAAGTTTCTTGTCCTCGGGGATGTAGGGCCCCTTGAGAAAGGCCCCCTCCTTGCCGCCTGTGAAATAGAGGTCGTCACTCTTGTCCTTCCCCACATCTCCCGCCTCGCTTGAAGCGACAATCGCGCCTGCAGTATCGAGGACGAAGACGTCGTAAGTGAATTTGCTGATAGCGGCGGTGTCTCTCGCCCTCTGGGTAACGAGGGCAAGATTGTAGCTGCGGACAGGGCTGTCCGGGCTCGTTGCGAGGAAGTCTTCCGCGACAACGCTCTCGGAAAGCTGCTCGATTTTCTCCTTCTCCGACAGGAGCCAGGTATCGATGTGGCGCGCCCTGGATTGCGTTGTCGTCTCAAAGTGATTGTGAATCTGCTGGGTGACGATGTCTTTCGCAACCGTGTTGGTGATAAGGACGCCGGCCGTGCCTGTAGCGAGGATGACCAGGAGAAAAACAAGAAGCACCCTGGTGCGTATCCGCATCAGCCGGACTCCTCTGCCTGTTGTCCTTCATCCATCGGCGGCCTGACGGGTGGTGACATCAGCACAATCATCTCCTATCCCTCATTCAATATGGCACAGTGCCGTCACGGTGTAAACAGGCACGCGTCTCCCACCGCGGAGGCCCAGCTGCCTGTGGCCTGGGTCCATGCTGTCGCCGGCGTTCGGACTGACGACTGGCAAGGTACTTGAGTGCAATGGGTGATGGGGAGTAGGGAGGCACAGTCCGATGGCTAGCAAGGTGGGCTGTTGGAGAGTCCTCTCCTCAATCGAGAAGAGCAGCGAAGGCGTCCCGGTCCATCTCGACATCTCGCAGGACTTTTGATAGCAACCCGGGGCCTATGGTCTCACCGCTGTGCAGCGGAACCACGGTTGACCGTCCATCATCGTGTCTCAGGTACACATGGCTACCGCGTTGCCGCACTGTACGAAAGCCAGCGTGGCGCAGGGCTCGCATTACGTGCTCACCGGTGACCCCTGGGAGGCGGGTCATACTGCGACCGTCTGGAAACCGACCAGTTCCAGTTCCGCGGCGGTGTTCTCCCCACGCACTTCCAGGCATAGGGAGATTGCCTCGCGGGCCCGTTCCAACAATTCGTCCATTGAACGTGCCTGAGTATGGCAACCGCGCAGCGCCGGCACCGTGCCAACAAGGAATCCGTCTTCGTCACGCTCGATAATCACAGTGAAACTCTTTGGCATCGCGACTTCCCTCAATTTCCCCGAGCCAACGATTGGAGCAGGCCCGGTGACCACTGCAATTCTAGCGCTCCACATGCGGCAAGGCAATCATCGGTCGAGAGAGGGCCTTCAGCATAGGACGTGCCTTCGGACTGACGACTGACGAGGTGCTTGAGCATGAGTGGTAGAGAATAGGGCCTCTCTTCTCTCTACGGCTGCCTAGTCAGCGGCGCCTGGCGGGTCAGTCAGCCTCCCGGTCAGATGTGCCCCGTGAGCCCCAGTATGACCATGGTGCCGATGATGAGGATGAGGCCGATGGCGGCAGCCAGCAGGGCGTAGTCCCCCGTGGACTTCTTGCGACGCGGCCCTATAGTCGGCTCGGGAGGGCGTCGCGAACGGCGCGGACGTTCCGCGCGGGGGCGGACGCTCCTCGTGCCTCTGCTTCGACCGCGTTGGACGTACTCCGGGACAGGGCTGTCCTGTGGAGCAGCATACCCTGCCTGCTCCGGCGTGAAGAAGTTCCTGCACACCACACAACACCACATCGACTGCACATCGCTGTAGATGAGTCCCGCGCCGCAATGCGGGCAGGCCGGTTGCGAAGGAGGGGGGCGGCGCCGCCTGCTCCGCAGCGGTGGCGGCGCGTGGTGTACGGTCATGTTCCACGCGCCGGTCGTGCTGTCGAAAGAGAAGCTGCGCCCGCTACACTGGTTGTTCGCGCAACGCCACGTGCCCTGCTCGATGTCGTAGAAAAGCATGGGCGTACCGCAGTGCGGGCACTCGTCGCGCAGTGGCCGGTGGCAGTTCCAGCATGGCTCGCTCACGCGTGAGGGGTTGGGGCTGAGCGCGCCGCAGGCGGTGCACTTCTTCACCAGGCCGCGCTCGGCCGAGGGCCTGAGCCACTCGTCGACGAGCGCCGGCCACGCGGCGTTGGCCAGGTGTGTCTTTCGCTGGTTCTCAGTGAGCGCCCTGAATGCGCCGCAGTTCGTCTGCGGTGAGTCGTAGGGACAGAGGGAGGGCTGACGGTCATAGAAGAGAGCGCACCAGGAGCACTGGGTGGCCTGGAAAGCGCGGAATCGGGCCCTCCGAAGTGGCGGCGAACCGGGAGCGTCAATGGCATAGATCTCGGCCGAGCCCGAGATGTCGAAACGACAGCCGCAGTGCTTGCACTGCCAGCGGTGGTCGTTCATAGTGATGACCTCGTGCGTGCCGCAGGTGGGGCACTCGACGGGGCTGCGGTCGTACTCGGCGCGTGTCTTCTCGTCGGCGAGCACCTGGTAGGCGGTGTTGATGCGACGAAAAGTGGCCTCCGCCTCCTGATTGCCCGGGTTGCGATCCGGATGCCAGGCGCGGTCGAGCCGACGGAAGGCGGTGCTTATGTCCTCTTGCGTGGCATCCCCGATTAGCTCGAGGACTTCGTAGTAGCGGTACTTCCTCATTCTGCTGTGGTGGGATTCGGCGTGAGGCCGAGCGGCCCGGCGTGTTCGTTACAGTGCCCCGCACGCGATCCGTCACAGAACGATACCACAGGGGGAGAGCGCCTGCCTATCGCCCTGCGGCCTACAGTCGCCTGCCTCATCGGCATCCGGCCGGCAGGATGAGTTGAAGACGACGATAGGGTGAATTGACAGGAGGGGGATTGGCCGGTTTCCTTGTAGGGACATCGCATGCGTCACGCCCGAGGGATAAGCTGTCGTTCAGGGCTGTGTCGGCCTTTGCGGCGTTGTGTGGCGACAAAGCGGCGGGCCAGGCATGCCTGCGGCCCCTGCATTCGGACCACCCCCCACCCGAGGGCGACCATGGACTGTTGCCGTGACCTTCATCAGCCACCGGGCCGTTCGCGAACTGCCCCTACATCCGGAACCACCACCCCACCCCACTTGCCACGGGCGGACCGTAGGGTGGCGTTCCGTGATTTCCTTGTAGGGGCGTCGCATGCGTCGCCCGTAGGGTAATGTATTGTACAGGGCTGTGTTGGCCTTTGCGGCGTTGTGTGACGACAGAGTGACGGGCCAGGACGGTCTTGCCCTCGCCATGGATCAATCTTGACATTCAAGACGGTATCTACAATCGGCCCATCCCACACTGACCCTGCGGGCGGAGTTGCTCTCAGCGCTGGGAAGGAAGCTTGCCGCCCGGTGAGAGTGACCCGGCGCGAGGCGTCGGGGCTCAGCCAAGCCAGCCGAGCAGGACGATGGCGAGCACGGCAATCGGCAGGTAGCGTCCCACCTCTATCATCCAGCCGGCTGAGTAGCGAAGCGGCCCGAGCTTGCGCGAGGGCGCATTCATGGCTCCGAACAGCTCCTTTCGTGGCAGCAGCCAGGCGATGAGCGCTGCGCCGACAATCCCCGCG
>JAUVYD010000047.1 GCA_030603265.1 Dehalococcoidia bacterium | reverse complement strand
TGGTTTTGCCACGTTCGTTCAGGTAGACATCATGGACGGGCATTTCGTTCCCTCTCGCAGTATCTCGGCCGATGATCTGCAGTCGGCGCCAATGCCATTCGACTGGGAAGCACACTTGATGGTGCAGTGCCCTGAAACGTACTTCGCTCCCATGAAGCGTGCAGGTGCGCAGCGGGTCATCTTCCACCAAGAGGCGTCAGAGGACCCAATCGCTTCCATCAGGGCCGCGAGGGAATTGGGACTGGACGTTGGACTTGCGCTCAATCCTGAGACTCCTGTCGACACTGACCTCCATCTGCTGGACTATCTGGATGTGCTGCTTCTGCTCACTGTTACTCCTGGCTACTATGGCAGCCCGTTCGTTCCTGAGGTTCTCGACAAGGTGCGGGAACTGCGTGCTCTGGCTCCAGCGCTGGAGATCGAGGTTGACGGAGGAGTCAAGGAGAGCAACATAGGAGACGTTGTGCGTTCTGGCGCGGACTCTATCTGCGTGGGAAGTGCTGTCTTCCTGCAACCCGATCCGTCCCTGGCATATGAGCGGCTGGTGGCCCTCGCCGGGAGAGCTGCGTCCGGTCGGTCGGAGGACCGGGCAACCGGCTGACACGCGCTGGAGACGGGCTGACGAATCCGGGAAAGCTCCAGCAGATGTGAAGCGTGCCGCTATTCGGGCCAGGACCACGGCTCACGTTGTCTCAATCCGTGTCTGGACCGGCCAGCTTGCTCAGAACCGCACGGAGTTCCAGCGGGTCCTCGGAGGGCAACTCTGCGTGCAGCACTGTTCTTCCGCGCTGTGAGAGAGCTTGGAAATCGCCGATGGCCTGAGCCTGCGACACGACGCCGAAGCTGTAGGGCCGTCCCGGAATACGGTCATCTTCAGGCTGCCGGGCGGTGAGCAGGATGAAGAGGCCCGAGTCCGGCCCTCCTTTGTGAAGCTGACCTGTTGAGTGCAGGTAGCGCGGACCGTAGCCGAGGGTTGTGGCGGTTCGGCGAGCAGCGACTATCTGGCTGCGGAACTCCGAGAACACGCTGTTCATCTCGGCGGTCTCACGGAAGTACGCGAGAAGTGCAAGATAGGAGGGCGCCTTCAGGTCGCGAAGTTCCTTGAGAACTCCGGCACATGAACTCATGGCTGGCAGCGCGCCTGCAGACACGAATTCCGCGAGGATTTGGCCCGTGGCCTCCTTGGCGCTCTGTACGTCCGGCTGGTCGAAGGGGTTAATCCCGAGGAGAGCGCCAGCAACCGCAGTCGCATACTCCCAGCGGAAGAACTCCGAGCCGAGGGAGTCACCATCTCTCAGTCCGAAAGTCACACACGGCAAGCCTGCCTTCACCACGAGCTGAGCATGTCTGTCGCTTTCCTGGTTCGAATCTCCTTCTAGACGGACGTACACGAAAGCCCTGTCAATTGCGTAGGATTCCGGTGGCGCGAAAGGCTCATCCACTACCGGGACAATCCCCTTCCCATTCTTCCCGGTGCTCTCTGCGAGCAACTGCTCCGCCCATAATCCGAAGCCTCCGAGTCCCGGAGAGGTGATGAACGTGAGCTTGTCACGCCCTGTGCGGGCGCAGCCAACAAGGTATGCGCCAAGCCACGCGCCCGGGTTCCCTGCAGCACCCGACGTGGTCGCACATGAGCGCGCCATGCGTCTGGTACTGTTGAGCATGCGACCTGTCTCGACTCCGGCTATCGCTCCGGGAACAAGGCCGAAGAGTGAGAGCACGGAGAAACGGCCACCGATGTCCGGTGGGTTCAGGAACAGCCTTCGGAAGCCTTTCTGGCTCGCAAGCTCCGCGAGAGACGTGCAGGGATCCGTGATGGCTATGAAATGCCCGCCCGAATCCTTCGCCCCGAGTTCGCGCTCGACCATCGAGCGGAAGAAGTCGTACAGGAGGTTCGGCTCAAGGGTGCCGCCAGATTTCGAGGAAACGATGAAGAGTGTCCGGTCAAGTGCAACCTTGCCGGCTACTGCGTGGACCGCTCCCGGCACTGTTGAGTCGAGGACGTGAAGCCTGGGGTTGTTGGCGCCGGTCCCGGCAATCTGGCCGATGACGTGGGCGCCAAGGCTGCTTCCTCCCATTCCAAGCAGGACAGCGTCTGTGAATCCTTCCTGTCGGACCTCCTCCGCGAACTGCAGCAGACGCTCTTCGTGTTGCCGCATGGTGTCGCCCACGTGAAGCCAGCCGAGACGCTCGCCTATTGCTTCGGAGTCACCCTGCCACAGTGTTGCATCGTGAGCCCGGATGCGCTCGTTGAGACGGAGTCCGTCGATTTCCGCGAGACACTGGTCGACGGAGCGCGCCACATCGGGCGGGAGGAAGGAGGAGTCGTAGGCTTCAGTCGGCGTTGTCATCTGTGTCTGCAGGTTCCTCCTCGCTTTCTTCTTTCGTGGCCCAGCCCTGCTCGATTGCCATGATCTTGTCGATACGTCTCAGATGGCGCTCCTCGCCTGAGAAGCGGGCCATCAGGAATGCCGCGACAATCTCTGTGGCCAGCTCGATTCCTATCACCCGGGCGCCCATGCAAAGAGCATTCATGTCGTCATGTTCCACTCCCTGGTGGGCCGAGTATGTGTCGTGACAGAGCCCTGCGCGTACGCCCGGAACCTTGTTGCACGCGATGGATGCTCCAACACCGCTGCCGCAGATGACAACCGCGCGCTGAACATCGCCGGACGAGACAGCTTGCGCAGCCGCAATCGCGAAGTCGGGATAGTCGTCGCTTGAATCGTAGGAATCCGCCCCCAGGTCAAGGAAGTCGACTGCGTCTGCCAGCCGCCGCACAAGCTCCTGCTTGAGGTCGAAGCCCCCGTGGTCAGCCGCGATAGCGATGCGAAGTTTCAATACCTGCCTCCTTTGAGCACTTGTAGAGCCTCCTGGACAATCCTGTCAGGCGTTAGCCCGAGACGCTGGTAGAGTTCGGGCCCCGGGGCGGAGGCGCCGAATCTGTCAATACCGATGGCCTTACCATCCAATCCTACGTAGCGTTCCCAGCCGAGTGTGATTCCAGCCTCCACCGATCTCCGGGCGCGGACCGCCGAAGGGAGGACTGACTCCCTGTAGTCCCGGGCTTGTGCCTCGAACAGCTCGCAGCTCGGCAGGGACACGCCTCTCAGCTTGATGCCACGGTCTGCCAGAATCCGTGCGGCCTCAAGCGCCAGGTGGATCTCCGACCCGGTCGCCATGATGAGGAGATCGGGCGAGTCGGAAGTCTGCCACAACGAGTAGCCGCCACGCAGCACACCCTCGGCTGACGCGTAGACGCCCCTGTCGAGCACGGGCAGGGACTGCCGGGTCAGGACCAGGGCGGTGGGGCCGTGCACGTTCTTGATGGCGGCCACCCATGCCATGGCTGTCTCCGTGGCATCGGCCGGCCGTATGGTCGTCAGATTCGGCACGGACCTGAGCCCCATGATTTGCTCTATGGGCTGGTGGGTCGGTCCGTCTTCTCCTACGCCGATGGAATCGTGAGTGAATATGAAGACCACGCGGATGCCCATCAGCGCCGCAAGTCTCACGGCGGGGCGCATATAGTCGTAGAAGACCAGGAACGTGGCCGTGTAGGGAATCACTCCGCCGTGAACGGCCATCCCGTTCGCGATAGCGCCCATCGCGTGCTCTCTGATACCGAAGTGCCGAGTGCGGCCGCTGTAATCCGCAGGGCCGAAGTCGCCTTCCCCGTCCAGCAGTGTCTTGGTCGAGGGCGCCAGGTCTGCCGAACCGCCAAGGAGACCGCGTATGCGTGGCGCGAGCTTGTTGAGCACCGCGCCCGAAGCAACCCTCGTGGCCATCGGCTTCTCTGCCGAAAGAAACAGAGCTGCAAGGCCCTCGTCCCACCCATCCGCCAGTTCGCCGCGCAGTTGGGCCTCCAACTGGCGCGCTTCCTCCGGGTACGCCGAGCTGTAGGACTTCATCGCGGAGTCCCAGTTCTCTGTTTGCTTTTGACCGCGGCTGAGCGCCTCCCGAAAGTACGACAGTACATCCGGAGGCACGTGGAAAGGCTCCTCCGCCGTCCACCCAAGGTTGGTCTTGGTGAGTGCTGTCTCCTCCTCACCGAGCGGTTCGCCGTGTGCCCTGGCTGTGCCTGCCTTGTGCGGACTCCCATAGCCGATGATGGTGCGGCAGATGACGAGGGAAGGGTGATTGCCGTCTTCTCGGGCTTCCCGCACTGCCACTTCGACTTCCTGTGGGTTCATGCCGTCGATTGGCCCAACCACCTGCCACCCGTAGGAACGAAACCGCGCTGCGACATCCTCTGTGAAACTGAGTTGGGTTGGACCTTCGATGGATATGCTGTTGTTGTCGTAGAGATAGATCAGTCTCCCGAGGCCAAGCCGCCCGGCAAGAGATGCCGCTTCCGAGGAGAGGCCTTCCTGGAGGTCTCCGTCGGAGACGATGGCATATACATAGTGGTCGACCACCGTGTGTCCCTGGCGATTGTAGCGACTGGCCAGCCAACGCTCGGCGATGGCCATGCCTACGCCGTTCGCGAACCCCTGGCCCAGGGGCCCTGTGGTTGTCTCGACACCGGGAGTCAGACCGTACTCCGGGTGTCCCGCCGCCCGGCTTCCCCACTGGCGGAATCTCTTGATTTCTTCCAGTGGCAGGTCATAGCCCGTGAGGTAGAGAAGGGCGTACAGGAGCGCTGACGCGTGTCCTGCAGACAGCACGAACCGGTCACGATTGCTCCATCCCGGGTCGGCCGGATTGTGCCTCAGGAAGCGGGTCCAGAGGACGTGTGCCATGGCTGCTGCGCCCAGTGGGGCCCCCGGGTGTCCGGAGTTGGCCCTCTGCACGGCGTCAATCGACAACGCGCGGATGGTGTTGATGCACTGCTGCTCGAAATCCGTGTCTGTCATGTTGGTCTGCCTCTTCCTAGCTTTGTGCTATCTGTGTGAATGATGGGCTGGCTCATCTTCAGGCTGTGATTGGCTCGCGGGACTCTTCATTCCTGTTGCCGCGAGTTGCGTTCGTGATTCATAGTCCCGAGATCGAATCCTCCTGTTCACTGGAACGGACGACAGTCTTGACTGTGTGCGGCGTCCGGCACGTCATCTATTATGCCTGTCCACGGGACCGTCGTGCAGGGTATGCGTGGGAATATCCCTGTCTCAACGCCGCAATTCTCTGCTCCGAGCGCCAACACAGTCACCCGGGCTGCGCGATTGTCTTTCATGCGGCCACGTTGTACAGCGTGCCGTGCGCTTACTCGTAGGTTAGGGCCGTGGTGTGGGACATGTCAATGCGTGAACGTGAAGCCTTCACTACATCGTTGCCCCGCAAACAGCGAGTGCGTGGAGAGTCGGAGAGAGCAGTTCGCCCGGCCGGATTGGCTGTGATGATTCACGATGCTTCCCGCTGGGGCAGGTACGGAATCGGGGCTAGTGGACATAAGAGTTCGGGGTGCTTCGGACTTCCCATTTGGCCTGGCTTCGGCTAGAATTCACAGCTATGACCAGCAAGTACGTTCCCCGGGAAATCGAGACGAAATGGCAGGACAAATGGGCGGCCGATCACCTTTACGAGGTCAGCGAGGACGATGAGCGCCCCAAGTACTACGCGCTCACTATGTACCCCTATCCGTCGGGCGACCTCCACATAGGGCACTGGTATGCGATGGCTCCATCTGATGTTCGTGCGCGCTTCAAACGCATGCAGGGTTTCAATGTGATGCACCCGATGGGCTTTGACGCCTTCGGTCTTCCCGCAGAGAACGCGGCTATCAAGCACGGTATCCATCCCTACAAGTGGACGATGGCGAACATCGAGAGGATGCGCTCTCAGTTGCGGACGATGGGGGCCATCTACGACTGGACGCGCGAAGTCGTTAGCTGTCAGCCGGAGTACTACCGCTGGACCCAATGGTTCTTCCTCAAGCTATATGAGGCCGGCCTGGCGTACAGGGGGGCGGCGGCCGTCAACTGGTGTCCACAGTGCCAGACAGTGCTGGCAAACGAGCAGGTCATCGGTGAGGGGGAGTGCGAACGCTGCGGCGCGATGGTGACCAAGAGGGAGCTCGAGCAGTGGTTCTTCCGCATAACGAAGTACGCAGAGGAACTGCTCGACTTCAGCAAGATTGACTGGCCCGAGCGAATCAGGACAATACAGACGAACTGGATTGGGAGGAGTGAGGGCGCTGAGGTTTCATTCGGGCTTGAGCACCCCGGCGTAGAGCAGAAAGAGATTCGAGTATTCACGACACGCCCCGACACTATCGGTGGTGTCACGTTCTTCCTGCTGTCGCCCGAACACCCGCTTGTGTCGAAACTCACGACGCCTGAGCATCGGGACGAGGTGGAGGAATACATCCAGTGGTGCCGTCGACAGGCAGACTATGAACGGACCGCTCTCGGCAGGGAGAAGACGGGAGTCTTTCTCGGCAGCTACGTTATCAACAGGTTCACCAATGAGTCGGTGCCGATATGGATAACCGACTACGTTCTCTCTACGTACGGCACGGGGGCGGTCATGGGCGTTCCGGCCCATGATGAGCGGGACTTCGAGTTCGCCACGAAGTTCGGGCTGCCGATACGGACCGTGATTGCCCCTCCGGACTGGACGGGAGAACAGCTGGAAGCGGCGTATGTCGGTGACGGGACGCTGGTGAATTCCGGAGAGCTCGATGGGCTTCCGGCCGCTGAGGGAGTCAACGCCGCCTGCGCCATCGCTGAGCGCGATGGCTGGGGCAAGGCTTCGGTTGCCTATCGCATCCGCGACTGGCTGATATCGCGCCAGCGTTACTGGGGAGCCCCGATTCCGATGGTGTACTGCGACAGGTGTGGCGTCGTGCCTGTGCCGGAAGCTGACCTCCCTGTGCTGCTCCCTTCTGACGCCGAGTTCAAGCCTACAGGCGAGTCGCCTCTGAAGTACTGCGATTCGTTCGTCAACACTGTCTGTCCGTCGTGTGGTGGCCCGGCGAAGCGGGAGACAGACACGATGGACACGTTCATGTGTTCCAACTGGTACTTCCTTCGCTTCACGAGTCCGGGAGTCGACCATGCACCTTTTGATATGGACAAATTGAACTACTGGATGCCCGTGGACCTCTACACAGGGGGTGCGGAGCATGCCGTGCTGCACTTGCTGTACTCGCGGTTCTTCGTGAAGGCACTTCGTGACGTGGGATTGCTGCAGTTCGATGAGCCCTTCACCCGGCTATTCAACCAGGGAATCATAGGCTATGGTGGCGGCAAGATGAGCAAGTCGAAGGGAAATGTGGTTGCCCCTGATAAGTACGTCTCTGAATTGGGGGCGGACGCGGTGCGCGCGTATCTCATGTTCGTGGGTCCCTGGAACCTCGGTGGGGAGTGGAGCGACAGCGGCATTGTCGGCTTCAGCCGGTGGTTCAATCGCGTGTGGAAACTCTGTGAGTCGCAGTACTCCCCGGGTCCGGTGGATGAGGCGACCGTGAGGGAGGTGCTCCACGCGACGCACAAGACCATCAAGGCCGTGACGGAGGACATTGAGGAATTCAGGTTCAATACGATGCTCGCCAGGCTGATGGAGTTCACGAACGTACTTGGCCCCGTTCTCGAGGCAGGAAACGTCTCGGCTGACACGTGGAATGAGGCGATACGGGTTCTCCTGCTCCTCATAGCCCCGACCGGGCCTCATATCGCGGAGGAGCTGTGGATGCGTCGAGGATATGAGTACAGCATCCACAACCAGCTGTGGCCGGCTTTCGATGAGTCCCTTGCACGTGAAGAGGAAATCACCGTTGCGATTCAGGTAAACGGCAAGCTGCGAGACAAATTGGTTGTCCCTGCCGGTATCTCGGAGGAAGAGGTTCGAACGCTGGCGCTGGCGAGTGACCGGGTGAGAAGCCACACCGATGGAAAGACCATACGCAAGGTTATCTATGTCCCCGGGCGCATAATCAGCATCGTCGTATCGTGACAATGAGATGAAACTGACATTTGTTGGCGGTGGCACGATGGCCGAGGCTCTCATCAGGTGTCTGCTCGCGGACGAAGTGGTTTCGCCCGGGCAGGTGCGGGTGGCCGACCCTGCAGAGGGGCGGCGGGAGTTGCTTGAACGGCAACACGGTGTGGATACGTACTCGGAGCCGTCGGAGTGCATAGGTGGAGCCGACGTTATCCTGCTCGCCGTGAAGCCACAGGACTTCGAGAAGGCCGCGAGTCAGATGGGAAAGCTCGAGGAGGGGCAGCTGCTGCTTTCTATCCTCGCCGGGGTCAAGCTGGAAAGGCTCGCCACTCGCTTCGAGCACGGCATCATCGTCCGTGCCATGCCGAATATGCCGGCCCAGGTTGGACAGGGCATGACAGTGTGGACTGCCACGCCCGGAGCGGGAGAGCCGCACATCGAGCGAGCGCGAACGATTCTATCGGCTCTTGG
>JAUVYD010000185.1 GCA_030603265.1 Dehalococcoidia bacterium | reverse complement strand
GTCATTGACCGGGTTTTGACCGAAGGCAAGGAACTGGGTATTTATTGGGTCACCATCCTTGGTGGCGAGCCATTTGTCCGACAGGATATGTGGGAGATGTACAAACGTCACAATGATGTCTTCTTCCAGGTCTTCACCAATGGCACTCTCATCGACAAAGACGTGGCAAGGAAACTGGCGGAGGTGGGTAATGTGCTGGTTGTCTTCAGTATCGAGGGGTTTGAGGAAGAAACGGATGCTCGCCGTGGTAAGGGCGTTTTCAAGAAGATAATGCAGGGGATGGATAATCTGCGGCAGGCAGGAGTGGCCTTTGGCTTTTCGGCCATGGCTACCCGCCACAATGTTGACCTTATCATCGGCGATGAGTTCAACGACATGCTGATTGAGAAAGGGTGCCTTATGGGGTGGCACTTCCTCTATATCCCCGTGGGCCGCAACCCCGATACAAGTCTGATGCCAACAGCAGAACAACGGGAACTGATGAGGCAACGAGGGGCACAGCGCATCCGTAATGAGAAGCCAATCCTCGTCGTTGACTTCTGGAACGACGCTCCCTATGTAGGTGGCTGTATTGCTGGTGGTCGTAGCTATTTCCACATCAACGCTCGTGGGGAGGTTGAGCCATGCATCTTTGTTCATATGGCAATAGATAACATCAAAGAGAAGAGTGTGAAAGAGGTTCTCAATTCACCCTACTTCGCGGGTATTCGAGCCCGTCAACCATATAGCGACAATCTCCTGCGTCCATGCATGATTCTAGACCATCCACATGTCCTCAGAGGGCTGGAGGAAGAGTTCCATCCATGTTCTACCGATGGTCCGGTTTGTGGGCTTGTCACCTCTCTCGCTGCTGACCTGGACCACTACTCCCAGGAGGTAGCCAGAATATTGGACCCTGTCTGGGAGCAGGAGGATGTTCCGGGGAAGGTGGACAAGGAGAAGTCGTCGGTAACGGAACTCGGTCACGTCCCGTCGAGTGCTATGTAACGGCATGCTTATCACCAATGGACAATCTGCATGCTCAGACACGGAGAGCCCCCTTCTACAATGGGATCTCCTGGCTGTCAGGTTGCCCACGCGAGAGTTCGCAGGGTCAGGCTTCGCACGCATAAGCAGGAGCAAGCACATGTACGCGCGCAACTTGTAGGGCTAACCCCAGCAACCCGACCACTTGCACGCTATCGAGGCACACCTGCCGTGTAGAACAACAGCAGCCCGACCACAACGCCGACAACGAACAGGCCGACCATCATCCCCATCTCTCGACCGGTTCCACCATCCGGTAGCAACGATCCTCTAACCGATATGAATGGTGGCACGAACATCACTCTTTGCGGGTAGTCCTCTAACCCGCCACCAAAATGCTTCATGAGCTTGCCCTCCTCATGGGTGCTTAGGAGACTGTCGGAGAAACAGCCCCCTCGGCATTGGTACGGAGGGAGCAGCTCGGCCACGAGGCGCAGTTGAACTGAATGCGCACTCCCGGCCTTCGTGAAGTGGCGTGCCAACCCTGTCCTACGCTGTGTAGCCCCATCGTAAGTGTGGTTATTCCAACAGGCTCCTAGGCGCGCCGGGGCAGTCCCAGGACCCGTGGCACTCCGACCTCGAGGAGGCGTTGAATCTCCTTCGCACAGGTCAGGGACTCTGCGTAGTCACCCCCGTAGGGGTCTTCCACATCACCCTTCTCTCCTCCGAACTCCTTGAGCGTCATTACCTTGTCCGCAGGGAAGTCCGCTCGCATCCATTCCTCCGCGACAAGAACAAGCGTGGCCCGGCTCACCTGTTCCGCCGACCAGCTCCGCGCCGAGTGGTCAGCAAGCATGTCACTGCCACAGAGTTCCTGCACCGCCCGGCGCGCGAAGGGATGCGCCTCCCTCGGGAACGGATTCCAGTCATGGTAGCCCGCCGAGTCGACCGCTATGCGGTCCGCCAGTCCTTCCATTCCGAGACGCCACTGCAAGAGCGTCATGGCCATAGGGGAGCGACACAGGTTTCCCCGGCAGATGAACAGGACATTCGCAGCAGTTGGTTCAGTGGACATTCACAACTCCTTTGCCTGGAACGGCGCAACCGGCCGTTCCCCATGTGAGCAGAACCACCGAATTCCCGGCTTCATTGAGCCACGCGTTGATTCAGCTACAATGGCAGCCTACACTACGACCAAGAACTCGTACAAGGAGAGCAGCTATGAACTTCGTACCGCATGGTGTTGTGCCTGCCATGGTGACTCCGTTTGACCAGCAGGACCGTCTCAACGAAACGGTGCTGCGAGAACTCGCGGCGAGACTGCTCGCCGCCGGAGTGCATGGCCTCTTCGTATTGGGCAGCCAGGGAGAATACTTCGCGCTCGACTACGACGAGAAGAGACACGCGATAGAAGTTGTCGTGGAAGCCGCCGGCGGCAAGGTGCCCGTCTACGCCGGCACCGGCGCAACAACGACGAGTGAAGCAATCCGACTCACCCGAATGGCAGAAGAGGCAGGAGCGGACGCAGTATCCGTCATCACCCCGATGTTCATCTCACCGACTCAGGACGAGTTATTCGAGCACTACCTCGACATCGCCGCGTCTACACGGTTGCCACTGCTTCTGTACAGCAACCCCGGACGCACAGGAATACAGATCTCGGTTGAGCTTGCCGCCCGACTGTCACGCGTTGAGAACATCGTCGGCATAAAGGACAGCAGCGGCGACTTCTCCCTTACGGCTGCCTACATCGCAGGCGCCGGGCAGGACTTCCACGTATTTGCCGGGCGTGACACCCTCATATTCGCCACGTTGATTTACGGTGGTTCGGGCGCAATCGCAGCTACGGCAAACGTCGCGCCGCGTCTCGTGGCGAGCATATATGAACACTACGTGTCGGGCGACCTGAACGCAGCGAGGAAGGCGCAGGCAGCCCTTGCACCGCTCAGGGCTGCGTTCTCTCTCGGGACATTCCCGGCCGTCATCAAAGAAGCGCTCCAGATGACAGGACTGGATGTCGGTCCTGCAAGGAGACCAGTTGGCCCGCTGGGCGAGAAGGCTCGCACGCAGCTACGAGAGGTACTGGCGACTCTGGGGCTTCTCGCAGAGAAGTGACCTTCGAAAGACGTCACCCTGCGTGGCCCGCGCAGGCAACCGTGGAATTGTCCCGTTGACGGGATGTCGCAGGAGAACCCGGGCCACAGGTCCCTGCGCCGACGCGCCGGCATAGTCACGGCCCCGGCACAAGCGTGCCACTTCAATCGAAATCCAGCAGTGACAGACCGCTACGTTGGTCCGGCCGCCTTCTCACGGAACCGGCCACAATCTCGCAGAGGACGGCCTCGGCCATGAACCATGTCCTCACACCGTCGCGCAGACATCCGGTGAGCGTGTTCCCCGCACGGCCGAGCGCTCCATGAACATGAAGCCGGGGCGTTCCGCCGTCGTCAGGCGCAATGAGTCCAACGCCGATGACTTCATGCGGCCCGTCGACCGGGAGCGACAGAGGGTCGGGGGGCATCGCTACGAAATCTCGAGGGCCCGCGATCACGGAACCGGCCCCCATGCCCCCGATGAGGAGCACGTACCCCACCATGACGTTCTTCTCCCTGGCAAACTGCTCGATGCAGTCAGGAATCAGGTCGCCGTCTTCGAGCCGCAGAACGAATACTCTGCCGACTGTTCCCTCGGTAGCCTTCATCTCGCCTCCTCCAACCGGTGTTTCTCTGGC
>JAUVYD010000178.1 GCA_030603265.1 Dehalococcoidia bacterium | reverse complement strand
GTGTGCGAACTGAGAGAGAAGTGCCTCCGCGGGGGAAGGGGCAAGCTGGCGGTGCTGCCGCACGACAGGGGCTACCGATGCTTGGTATCCACAGTCGGCAGGATACTACAGCGGCTCAGGACGCTCGGGGTGTAGCGCGGGCTCGGTGGAGAACCACATAACCACTACAATAGAAGAGAGGTGATGCGTCACCAATGATTTGCACGAGTACAAGCCTTTGACAACGGCTCGCACATGGTGATAAAGTGTCCGCTCGGGGTTTGCTGCGAAGCACAGGTTTCTCTTCAATATCGGATGGAGCCAGCTAGTTAGGGCTCGGGGATTTTGTGGAGCGGAGCCGTTGCGTGACTAGCCGGCTCTTTTGATTGCCCAGCAAGGAAGGTGGGTTACGTATGCCGACCATTAATCAGCTTGTGAGAAAAGGCAGGAAGAAGCTCGTCTCGAAGACGAAGGCTCCGGCGCTGCACTACGTTCAGAACGCGGCCAGAACGCGAATCATCTGGACCAAGGGGGCTCCCTTCAAGAGGGGCGTGTGTATCCAGGTGAAGACGGTTACGCCGAAGAAGCCTAACTCGGCCCTGCGGAAGATCGCCCGGGTGCGTCTTACCAATGGGTTAGAGGTCAATGCGTATATTCCGGGAGAGGGGCATAACCTGCAGGAGCACTCCGTCGTGATGATCAGGGGTGGCCGAGTGAAGGACGTGCCCGGCATCAGGTACCATATCGTCCGCGGCGTTCTGGACACCGAAGGCGTGGCCAATCGCAAGCAGGGCAGAAGCCTCTACGGGGCCAAGCGCCCGAAGTAGTAACAGTCGACACTGAGGTGGGGAGACATGCCCAGAAGAGCCAAGAGAGTTAAGAAGCACGTAATCGTGCCAGATGCCAAGTACGGCAGCGTTGACGTCGCCAAGTTCGTCAACAAGATAATGCTGTGCGGAAAGAAGTCCACGGCTTCACGAATCGTGTACGGCGCGATGGATATCGCTGCCCAGCAGGTGGAGTCGGAACCTGTCGAGTTGCTGGCGAAGGCCGTTGAGAGCGCGACACCCTTGATTCGCGTCAAGCCACGTCGCGTTGGCGGCGCCACGTATCAGGTACCGATGGAAGTGGACAAGAAGATAGGCCGCGCGCTCGCCATGCGGTGGATTATCGTGGCCGCGCGAGCACGCGCAGGCAAGTCCATGGAAGAGAAACTGGCTGCCGAGCTGGTGGATGCGGTTCAGGGCAGGGGCTCGGCTGTGAGAAGACGGGAAGAAATCCACAGGATGGCAGACGCAAACAAGGCCTTCGTCCACTACCGCTGGTGAAATATCTACGATGAAGGCTGTTCTTGAATCAAAGGGAAGTGTGATGACGCGCTCGTTTGCACTGGACAAGGTGCGGAACATCGGAGTCATCGCGCATATCGATGCGGGGAAGACGACCGTCACAGAGTGCATCCTGCATCACACCGGTCGTACGTACAAGATCGGTGGCGTGGACGAGGGAACGGCCGTCATGGATTGGATGGACCAGGAGCGCGAGCGGGGCATTACGATTACCTCCGCTGCGACTACATGCGAGTGGTCTGACTATCGTATCAATCTGATTGACACTCCAGGACACGTGGATTTCACCGCTGAAGTGGAGCGAAGCCTCCGCGTGCTCGATGGAGGGGTAGTTGTCCTGGATGCGGTGGCAGGGGTCGAGGCCCAGTCCGAGATGGTCTGGCGTCAGGCGGACCGATACCGCGTGGCCAGGATCTGTTTCGTGAACAAGATGGACAGAGTCGGTGCGGACTTCTATCGCACCGTGTCGATGATAGAGTCGCGGCTCAATGCGACAGCGGTTCCGATTCAGCTCCCGTTGGGGGTTGAAGGGGAATTCCGGGGGGTGATTGACCTCATTGAGGGGAAGACCATCACTTTCGAGGAAGGTATTCGGGGTGCTGTTTCGGTCGGGGACATACCCGATAGCGAGAGAGACAACGTGGCGAGATATCGTCATGTCATGATTGAGAAGCTGGCGGAGAACGATGACGCGATTCTCCTGCCGTATCTCGAAGGCCAGGAGATTCCTGTGTCATTGATCATGGAGTCGGTCAGGCGCTTGACGGTGGCAAACCGAATCGTGCCTGTGCTGTGTGGCAGCGCTCTGAAGGGCAAGGGTGTTCGACCTCTGCTCGACGCGATTACGTGGTATTTGCCCTCTCCGCTTGATGTGCCGGACGTAATCGGATTTGACCCGAGGAGTTCGGGAGAAGTCGTGTGCTCTGCGCGAGACGAGGAGCCTCTCGCCGCGCTGGCTTTCAAGGTAGTCTCGGACCCGTTCATGGGGCGCCTCACCTATGTGAGGATCTATTCCGGGCGGATGGAATCAGGGGCTCAAGTGCTCAATGCCGTCAAGTCGAAGCGAGAGCGGATTGGAAGGCTCTACTTGATGCACGCCAATCGACGCGAAGAAGTAACCGAGGCCGATGCGGGAAGTATCGTGGCGGCCGTTGGTTTGAGAGGCAGTTCGACTGGCGACACGCTGTGCAGCCCTGCCCGCCCTGTCGTGTTTGAGGCAATACGGTTTGCAGAGCCGGTTCTGTCAATGGCGATTGAGCCCAAGGCGAAGTCAGACGGGGACAGGCTGGAAGATGTGCTGGGGAAACTTGTTGACGAAGACCCCAGCTTCAAGGTGCGCCAGGACTCCGACACCGGGCAGGCGTTGATCATGGGGATGGGTGAACTTCACCTTGAGGTCATGGTCGACCGGATGGCGCGTGAATTCGGCATCCAGGTGAATGTCGGGAAGCCGCGCGTGGCCTATCGTGAAGCCATCACTCGTGCCGTTCAGTCCGAGGGCAGATTCGTGCGCCAGACCGGAGGCAGGGGGCAGTATGGTCACGTGTGGCTCAAGCTGGAGCCTGGAGAGCGTGGCAGTGGATACAAGTTCGTGGACGCAATCAAAGGCGGCACGATACCTCGAGAGTATATCTCTGCCGTGGCGGCAGGAGCACGTGAAGCCATCGAGACAGGTGGCCCCGCCGGGTATCCGGTGGTTGATGTCCAGGTGACGGCGTTCGACGGGAGCTACCACGATGTGGATTCATCCGAGTTGGCTTTCAAGATAGCAGCGTCCATGGGCGTTAAGGCGGGCCTCCCGAAGGCACGACCGGTGCTGCTCGAGCCAATCATGAAGCTTGAGATAGTGGCGCCCTCGCAGTTCACCGGAGACATCATTGGTGACATCAATTCACGGAGAGCGAGAATCGAACGGATCGACACACAAGGTGACTCATCCGTCGTTGGCTGCCTTATTCCTCTGGGCGAGACCTTCGGTATTGCGACTGCTCTCAGGTCGCTGAGCCAGGGAAGAGTATCGCACACGATGGAGTTTGCCCTGTATGAGCAGGTTCCGGCGGCGGTTGCGGAGCAAATAGTGAATAGAGCAGGGGCCGTTAGATGAGCAGTCAGAAAGTGCGAGTAAAGGTCAAGGGCTTCGACCATCGGCTTGTGGACCAGGCTGTCCACCAGATAGTCGAGGCTGTGGAGAGCGCCGGGGGTATCGTTGTTGGACCGGTGCCGTTGCCCACGAGAATAGAGAAGTTCTGCGTGATACGCGGGCCGAACATCGACAAGGACTCCCGCGAGCAATTTGAGATCAGAACTCACAAGCGGCTTATCGATATTCAGCAACCGACGGCCAAGGCAATCGATGCGTTGACGCAGATAAACGTGGCGTCAGGCGTGGAAATAGACATCAAGCTGTGAAGGAATTAGGAGCATTTTCGTGCGTGGCATCATCGGCAAGAAGATAGGAATGACTCAGCTGTTCTTGGAGAACGGCGACTGCGTTGCCACGACGGCGATCGAGGC
>JAUVYD010000124.1 GCA_030603265.1 Dehalococcoidia bacterium | reverse complement strand
CCTCAAGAAGAGATGGCACCTTGGCCATCACTTCCTCGCCGAGCACAGCCTACCCATTCATGAAAGCCCTCTTGACTATGTTGCCGGCCAGCAGTATGTCCTTGCCGTACTGCTTCCGCAGCGAGACGGCGTCGTTCCCGGCCGCGCACTCGAGGGGCCAGAAACCATTGATGCCTGCTTCCAGCCAGAGCGGGATGAGATGGCTCAGGTTGCCGTCGCTATCAACGAATATGGCATCCACGCCCGCATCGCGGAGCATCTCTGTCACCTTCTTGTAGCGAGGCACCATGAAGCGCTTGAACATCTTCGGGGATATCAACGGCCCCGTCTTGAAACACATATCCTCCCAGTACATGGCAAAGTCAACCTTTATGTCAGCCAGGACCCGCCTCACTACCTCTACCTGGAGGTGCGTGAGATGCTCCATCATGTCCTCGACCAGGTTGGGGTCATCGTAGAACAGGTAGAGGAGACTCTCGACACCCATCCACTCACGGATGTAGCCGAAGAGGCCCCCGACGTTCAGCATCACGGGCTCGTCCTTGGAGTTCATGCGCTTGACGTAGCCCTCCCAGTCGGCCGGCCAGCGCTCAGGCGTGGCAGGGTTCAATCGCTTCTTGTACTGCTCCCAGCTGGCTCTATCTTTCACAGGGAAATCCAGGTACATGGGCATCTTCTCAGGGTGCTGCTTTGAAGTGCGTATCTTCTGCCCGCCCGCGTTGACGAGCACGACGCTTTCCGCATCCTCCTCCACGATGGTCGTCTCATATTGCGGCACCACAGGTGGTATGCCATAAACGTACGGGACGCCTCCGACATCGATGGTCTTGTCCATGAACATGCCGAGGTTTATCTCACGAAGCATCCGTATGTGGTCGAGCTGAAAATACTCGCCGCGGAACCTGCTCTGCTTCATCTCCTCCGGCGCGCCCTGCTTGACCCACTCGTCAAGAGTCTCTGTCCAGAAGTCGTGAAAGTAGGGCGTCACCAGCATCAGGTCACCCGGACGCTCGAAGTGACAGATTCCCAGGAAGCGTTCTCTGGCGGTCGGTGTCATGCGCAATGACCTCCTCTTTGTGAATGGTCAGAGCCATTATAGACAATCACTCCGATGCACAACAGGGCGCGCCCCAGATAAGCGGTTGGGGGGGGCGAGCGGCGTTCCATTGCCAACTCACCGGCCGTCGTATACAATGCCGCAGACTGAGGTGGGGGCGTGCCACCTACAGCGGCGACCCGGCGGAGGATATGGAAACCGAGGCAGTAGACCTCACCAAGACTGGACGCCCGCGCATCTCCGTGATGATAGTCGACGACCACCCCCTGTTTCGTGAGGCGGTCAGCCGTCTCCTTAGCGAATGCCGGGAGTTCGAGATTGTGGCCGAGGCTGGCAATGGCGAAGAGGCAATCGCTCTTGCAGCGCGCCACTCTCCCCAGGTAATCATCTTGGACATAGCCCTTCCCAAGGTCAACGGAATCGAAACCGCCCGTCAGATCAAAGCATCCCATCCTGAAACTGCTGTAGTCATCCTCTCGGTGTACGATGATGCGGAGCACGTGGCTGCCGCGCTGAGAGCGGGAGCTGACGCCTATCTGTCCAAAGACGTGCCCAGGGGAGAGATAGTGCAGGCGCTTCGCGAAGTGGCGGCAGGACGGATGTTTGTCAGCCAAAACGCGCTACGCCACTTCGTCTTGTCGTCCGCAATCAACCGTGGAGTACCTCCCTTGGATGGCGGCCATGGCTTGACCAAGCGTGAGCTGGAGATCCTCGGATTCCTGACTCACGGACTCAGCAACCGTGAGATAGCGACTCAGCTCTCGTTGAGCACTGCCACCATCAAAGGCCACGTCGAGGGCATCTACTCGAAGCTCAATGTTGATAGCAGAACCGCAGCCGTGACGACTGCGTTGCGGCTGGGAATCGTAGACCTGAGTGATAGCTGAGACCCGCGCGC
The DNA here is from genome assembly GCA_030603265.1 of Dehalococcoidia bacterium. Taxonomy (GTDB): domain Bacteria; phylum Chloroflexota; class Dehalococcoidia; order GIF9; family AB-539-J10; genus SKVJ01. The sequence continues at coordinate 3,292 of JAUVYD010000124.1, read as the reverse complement.
GACAGCTGCTCGGGAGGGCCTTCCCCCGGGGTGCGCTGCTTGAGCTTCAATCCAGCCCTCACTGGTGGATCACTGTTGGCCTCATCGTGGCCATCAGCGTGATGTACTACGTCTTCGTCGAGTTCTATGACACGCCCGTGAAGTTGTTCTTCTTCGAGGTCAAATATGACTTTCACGGAAGCATCTACCTACTACCATTTCTATACGCGACCATCACGCTCCGGCTCGTCGGAGCCATAGCTTCCTGGATTCTGAGCTTTGGTGCTGCCCTGCCTCGTATCCTCTATTACTCTATCGGTGCCAACGCCGAACTTTACAACTCCGTGTTCTTCGTCGCGCCGTTCCTGGTTGCCCTAACAGTCCTGCTGGAATTGCGCTGGCGAGTCCGGCACGCACAACTTGCGGCGGAAAAGGAGAGGGAGAGACGTCTTCACATTGATCATGTTTTCAGAGCGCAGGAGACCGAGCGACATCGCATCGCGCAGGGACTGCATGATGACGTACTGCAGCGGCTGATGGCCATCGCCTTTCTCGCGGAGAACCTCAAGCGGCCGGATTCAGAGAGGAAGGCTGTGATCGCCGAGGGAGCTGCGGAGATTCGCGAGGAAAGCCTCCGACTTGCCGAGGATCTGCGCAGGCTTAGCTACGACCTGAGGCCAAGCATCCTGGACAGTCTTGGACTGGTTTCGGCGGTTGACTGGCTCGCACAGCGGTTGCAGCAGACTGGTATACACGTGAGTCTGTTGACCAAGGAACAGCCGACCAGGCTCAGCCCCCTCATGGAAACGAAGGCGTTTCGCATCGTGCAGGAGGCCCTCAACAATATCAGTCAGCACTCACACGCCACAGAGGCAACCGTATCCCTTGAATTCACTCCGACACGCCTAGACATCAAGGTCGCAGATAACGGCGTAGGATTCTCATCGAGCCGCGTGATGCGCCAAGCGGCCGAGCGTGGACATCTCGGTTTGCTCGGAATTCGCGAGCGAACCGAATCAATGGGCGGCACTCTCACTGTCTTATCAAGGGCCAAGGGCGGGACCACAATCGTTGCCAGCATACCGTTGCAGGCCAGCGATGCCTCCATCGCCGCTACCTAGGTTCTACCTACGGCAGATTGCGCCTGCCGCTGGCCTTCTTGTCACCGAGCACTGCCATGCAATTCGAAAGGAGGGGGCCATGCGGCCCCCTCCTTTCATCCCTTCAGAACGCGTCTATTGCATCTTGAACCTGCATTCGCACACCACTACGCTCTCAGGTAGATGGGACGTCATGTGGAACCTGCAACGCGGACGTCGTTCTGCACGTGAATGGCGATGTAGTGCGGTGTTGTGCCTATTTTGTCTGGGTGTTCGAGTCCCAGTGGCCGTCGGCGGCTTCATTAGGAGGGCAGTAGCTACGGGCAAGCCACATAGGTGCCACGGGGATCTGTGGAGTGTAATGAGACTCTTCACACACGCGAGCCGACGCTAGGAGCCTGTCGGGATAATATCAGGTCTAGCTTCAACATGTGGAAGAGACCGGAGGAATCTAGCTTCAGGAGTTGGCCTATTTGGGATTACTCCGACACGCTCCTAGCTTTCTTTCAGTCAGGCTCCCCGTTCCGTGTACTGTGCCGTCGTTGTCGGCACCATAACTGCGGACCAGAGGAGGGATGCTACATGAACTAGAGGCACTCAGGAAAGACTGAGCAGAAGGAATGCACGAAGGAGGATAGAGGATAGATGAAGAGCAAGTTAGTTGTCCTGGTTCTGTCAGTAGTGCTTGTTGCAGGTCTGGTTCTTGCCGGCTGCGCTCCTGAGGCAGCAGCGCCTGAAGCCGAAGAGGAGGCGCAGGCTCCTGAGGAAGAGGAAGAAGAGGCAGCTCCAGCGACACCAGCGGCAGAAGTCTACGAAATGGATTTCCAAGCCTGGCCGCCTGGCGGCAGCTACCTTGAACAGGTAAAGATGTTCTGCGCCAGAGTAGAGGAGATGTCCGCCGGTCGGATCAACGTGACACTCCATACCGGTGGTGAGTTGTGTCCAATGACCAAGGAATTCGAGGCCCTGGAATCAGGCGCCATCGACTGGGCAGGCACCTGCTTCAACTTCAACCTGGGGCGCTTCGGCAAGGTGGCCGGTCTCTTCGGAGCTCTGCCATGTGGCCCCAATCCCACTGAGCTCTACGCCTGGCTTGAAATCGGCGGAGAGCGCGAGCTGATCAATGCGTGCATGCAGAAAGCCGATACCGATGTCATGGTGGTTGGCGGCATGCTTCACCTGGCAGGGGCCGAGTCGTTCGGCTGGTTCAAAGAACCTATCACGAGCCTCTCAGACTTCGATGGTATGAAGTACCGCTGTATGGGACTCTACGGTGACGTCGCGCAGAAGCTTGGTGCTTCCGTAGTCAACTTGCCGGGTGGGGAGCTCTACCAGGCCTTTGAGCGCGGAGTTATAGATGGTTTTGAGTACTGCACCCCATCCATGGACTATGCTGCAGGGTTCCAGGACCTTGATGCCGTTATGCACGAGCCAGGAATGCAGTCAACCAATGCCATGTGCCGCCTGATGGTCCGAGAGGACACTTGGAACGACGTGCCTGACGACCTGAAACCGATAATTGAAGCAGCCTCACGCATGAGCATGATTGACCACTCCTGGATTCACATGGAGGATGCGGCAGCGATGCTCAAGTTCGAGGCGGAGGGCGTCGAGATCGCACACCTTCCCGAGGATGTACAGGCGGCGATATACGAACTCGTGCAGGTAGTGCACGAAGAGAATTGCGCTGCTGACCCGTTCTACAAGGAGGTATACGACGCCCAGCAGGAGTTCCTCGACGCCTACCGCATTGTGGAATACAAAGTACAACCCGAGTACAGATGGCTGTACGAATAACAGTCTGAACTGGGACCGTAGAGTTGACGGTTGCACGCGCAGGCGCCCTCGTGGCGAGGGCGTCTGTGTGTGCAACGGATGGAGTTCGCCATGAACAAACTGAATTCCGTGTTCACCTGGATCGAGAGGGTCAGCACCTGGACCGGCAAGTTCGCGAGCTGGCTACTGATCATGCTTATCGCGTGCATCGCCTACAACGTCTTCATGCGTTACGCGCTGAACGCGCCGACCATCTGGTCTTTCGACGTCAGCTACATGCTCGGAGGCGCCATGTACCTGTTGGGGCTGGCCTGGGTTCTCCAGAAAGATGAGAATGTGAGAGTTGACATCATCTCTGCCCGCTTCCGACAAAGAACGAGGTTGATTCTCGATGTAGTGCTCAACTTCGTCTTGTTCTTTCCTCTGGTCTTCTTCAT